>CAMWIB010000029.1 GCA_947174215.1 uncultured Clostridia bacterium | reverse complement strand
GTGTACGTCAACGTCGTGAGCAGGTCGTTGCTTGCAGGATACGAACCCATTACAACGAAGGTATGCGGTACGTTCTTGTTATCCCATCTACCGCTTACGACAATCTGCGTGACTTCGAAGTACAGCGTTACGTCATCCGTTGAGCCGTCGTCCCAAGTCGCTATCGTCGTATCCTTTATACGCAACACTACCTGATAGTCGCCGGCATCCTGTTGCGTAAGGCTGTCGCTTGCATCCGCTACGATTTCAACGTACGGTGAGTACAAATCCCAGTCGTTGATGTAGAAGGTGTTGTTCTTACCGGTGTAAGCAACACTCGTCAAAGACAATTCGGGAATTGCCATCTCGTGTACGACCATTACGAAGTAGTACTTTTTGAGTGTAGCTTCTTCGTAGGTTATAACGATGTTCGTAGAATCGCTTACTACAAGTTCCTTGGAGAACTTATCGCCCTTGCCGGATGCGAGTACGTCAGCCTCGGTGACCTCTGTACCGCTTGCGTTTCTGAACATATAGCTCACTCCGCTCTCAGGCAACGAGCCGCTTTCGAGCTGGACAGTTGAGTTGTTCTTATTCTCGTTCCACGCAATGACGTTGAGTTCGAGCTTCGCAACCGTGATGACGATTTCGATATCGTCCTTAGAGCCGTCGGTTGACCACACTACGTTGTCCGCGTCGTCGGGGTTGAGTTCGCCCTTAATCTGGAACGTGAGCTTGTAGCTACCTGCGTTGTAGCCAGTGTTACCGCTGAACGCGCTGTACGTTTCGCCGTCTGCGGAGTACTGGATTGTTACGTTGTAGAACTTGTTCCAATCAGACTGCATTCCGCAAAGCTCATACAGGTCGTGGCTTGCGCCGTCGAACACCGTCCACTTACCGTTGTTAGACGGAGCGGAGAGCTTGTTCTGAGTGATGTTCCACGTAATGCTCAAATCCTCGTTGTCGCCATTCTGCCAAATCGTGCTTTCCGGATACTTCAAGCTGATGCTGAGCGTGTACTCGCCTGCGTCCGTACCCTTGTTGCTGTTGTCATTGATGACGATATAGTCACTGCCGTTTGCCAAGAGATACTGAGCAAGGATATCGATTTCAGAACCCGTGTAGCCTGCATTTGCAAGAATCGGCTTCTCAATCTCCTTTTCAGTAATCGTGAACGAGAGCGTGTAGGAATCGGAAGTGCCATCCGACCATACAGCGACCGAGTTCGCCTTGAACGAGAACGTAATGCTGTACGTGCCTGCATTCGTCTGTTTCAAGTAAGACAACGGTTGGTCCATAGAGAGATACTTGCTGAGCGTCGCCCAATCGTTAATCTCGAAGGTCTGCTCGTTTCTGTTGAATTCCTTAGTTGTGAACTTCAACTCAGGCTTTTCAATGAGTATCTTCTCGGTTGTGAAGTACAGCTTCTGGTACTTCTCATCCGTGTAGAGGATTTCGATATAGTAGTTACCGCTTGCATCCTTGAATGCGTCGGAATCCTTGACGCTAAGCTCGATTGAGAAGAGCTTGCCGACGCCTGCCGTCAGAACGTCGCTTGCCGAGTAAACCTCGCCGAGTTCGTCCTTGATGACGTACTCGAAGAATCTCGTGGATGCAGTTCCGCCGTTTGTGAGGTTGACGGTTGATTGTTCCTTCTTCTCGTTCCAGCCGTTGACCGTTACAACGAGGTTGGAAACTGTGACAGTCGTTTCTTGATTTGCGGTTTCGTCGTTACTCCATATGACGTTCGTCTTGGAGCCGTTAAGACCGGACTTGATTGCAAACGTCATCTTGTACAAGCCGGGTACGTACGCGGAGTACGCCTTGCCTGACTCGTAGCCGGCGAATACCTCGAATTCCTCTCCGTCCTTCGAATACTGAACTGTGACAGTGAAGAAGTTCTCCCAACCTTCGCCATATCCGCAAGCCTCAATGAGGTCGTGTACGTTGCCGTCGAAGACCGTCCAGCCGCCCGCATCGGGAGTGGAGAGTATCTTCTGGTTGATTGTCCAAGAGATAGTCTTTTCTTCGGTCGTTCCGTCATTCCATACACAGCTCTTTGTGTTATTGAGGATTGCCTTGAAGGAATACGTACCCTCGTTGGTCGCGCTTGTAGAACCCTCGAGCTTTACAAATTTAAGGATATCCGCGTCAATCAAATTATTTACATTGATGACGGTACCCGTGAAGTCGATGTTCTTTATAGTCGGGACTTCAATCGTCTTAGCCGTGATGGTGAACGCGAGTTCGATGACCGTAGTTCTATCAAGCGAGCCGTCTATGGTATTCCATGAAGCGTTTGCAGTATCCTTTATCTTGAGGAAGACAAGATACGTGCCTGCTTCCGTCTGCTTAAAGAGCGCACTGTTTACAGTATGCTTGTTGCCCTCGACGTCAACCGTTTCACCGGTGGTTGTTTCAAGATACTTACTGTAATAATCCCAGTCAGTGATTACGAATTCAATCTGACTGCCGGTATATGCCGCAGAAGTTGATTCGAACTTCGGATATGAGAGCCATTCGATGCCTTCATACTTGGTCGTGTACTCATACTGCTTGACATTGTCGTCAACGTACGCGATATCAACGTCGTCAGTGTAAGCCGACACAACAGCGGGTGTAACCGTAATCTTGATTCCGCCGCCAAGCTCACCAGCCTTATCCTTGGCGTATACAGTGCCGTCTTCACCTGTAAAGACGTACTCAATCATGTTGGGCAGGACGATATCATCGTAGTCGGTCATGACCGTCGTATTCTCGTAGTTGCCGTCCCAACCTATTACAGTAGCGACGAGCTTTTCAACGTTGAACTTGACGACCTGATTGCCAGACGTTTCATTATCCCAAACCGCGTTCTTAACGGTGGATGAGTTGATTGTATCCTTAATTTTGAGCGTAAGCTCGTAGTAGTACGCATGGAAGGCATCTGTCTTAACGCTGTTGTAGCCCGTATAGTTCATATACGTCTTGCCGTCCTTCGAGTATCTGATAGTTACATCGTAGAAGTCAGCCCAGTCGGAGTCAGCGCTACAAGCCTCAACCAAGATGTCGTGAGCGTTACCGTCGAACACGTCCCACTTGCCGTTCGCCTCGGGGATAGCCAGCTTGCGCTGAGATATCGTCCAGTTGAGCGTATCGCTGAGCGTGTCGGGATATACGACCTTGTAGTTCTTATCGTTTATTGTGATTATCGCCTTAGCGGTGTACGTACCTGCCGCAGAACCCGTGTTGCCGGTGTACTTGATAGATGCAGCGTTGTTGCTAATCATCGTAGCAAGCTCCGACGGGAGGTTTTGCAACTCGACCGTACGCATTACAGCAGTTCCGTTTGCGAGTTCGTACGTGAACGCCTCGTCGTAGGTCCAAGATGCGGTACTCATATTGATTTCCGCAATCTCGATGCTCCATTTGAGGATATTCGGCATCGTCGGAGCATTCCAGCTTGCCGTATCGTACTTCCATGCGAACTTCGCTTCGTACTTACCATACTTTGTTTCTTCCGTACCGGTAAGGCCTTCGACTGCGAGGAATGTACCAAGCTTATCCTGACCTTCAAGAGTCAAGGTATACTTGTCGCCGTTGTAGACGAACTTGCTCTTCTCTGCGCCGTAGATGTCAACCCACTTGCCCTGCGAAGCGTCGTACGTGTACTTACCTGAGGTGTGGTTCATCGTCCAGACGAGCATTGAAGTATCGAGCGTACCCTTTACAATCTCGAAATCGTCCTCGACCTTGCTTTCAATCTGAGCAGTGCCGCCCGAATTCGATACGTTGTACTTCAAGGTGATGGTAACGTCATACTTGCCAACCGCAGTAGGTGCGGAGTCGAGTATCGTGCCGTCAGACTTTCTCTTGTAGGTTATCTTCATCGAGCCTGCGATGATGCTGATTCTGCCGTCCTCGTCTTGGTCAACTGTTGCAGTTGCAACGTACGGGCTACCCGTGTACGGGAATTGCTTACCGCTCTTGCCGTTGATGAGAACCTGGAACATAACAGGTATCTGGTCGCCGCCGACGGTGAACTCGTGAGAAACCGTACCCTCGTCTTGGAACGGAACGAGCTTGTAGTTAGACCTATAATCGGTCGTACCGAAAGAACCGTCCGTAAGAGTCGGGGTTACGCGGTAGGTGACCTCCGTCTGTGAATAGGTTACCTTTTCGACCTTTCTCCAATATCCGCCATTCTCCTTATCGGAAGCGTCCTCAATCCATCTCTCGAAGGTGTAGGAAACCTTTTCGCTACCCTCTACGAGTACGGGGATATTGAATATCATATCGTTTTCGTCAACCTTGACTACCGGCTTCCACTGTACGTCGATGCCAGCCTTGTTGATGTTCCACTCCAACGTCCATGGGAACGTACCCGTGTACGTCGTCGGGTCGGACTGCAAAGGCGTGATGTAGTTTGCATTTGCAACCGTGAACGAAACGCCGGTGATATAACCTCTTGCCTTGCCTTCGGAAGCGTCAACCATATCTCTGCTGCCGCTGTAATTTGCAACGCTCAGTCCCGCGGGCAACGAAGTGCCGAGAATTTCGACGTTCTTTTCTTCGCCGTCATAGGTGAACGGGTCCTTGTAATCCCAGCTTACGCCGGAGAGGTTGAACTTCGCCTTGTTTATCTTGTAGTAGAACTTGTACGACGTCTTGGGGAAGTAGTAAGACGAGTCGTACGCGGCGAGCGTAACAGTCACGCAGTATGCAACAGCCGAGTAGTTGGTTGCAACCGTGTCGCCCTCGTAGGATACGAGTCTGACGTTGAGCTTTTTGAGTTCCGCTTCATTGAGCGTGATTGAGAATGCGTACGCTCCACCCGTATAGTCTACTTCGAACGCGCTGTTTGCCGTGCTGTGCGCGCCGGTGATTGTTGTATTGTTGCCGTCGTCAATCTTGTACTGCCATTGCAGGTCGTTCTCAGTGAAGCCCGCGGGGTCAGCGCTTATGACGAACTTGATTCTGTACGTGCCGAGCGTGTAGTTATCAAGCGCGTCGGCGTGAGTGATAACCGCGTAGTACGTACCCTTCGTGAGCGTTGTCGGCAAAGCGTAACGTCTTGTACCGGACTCTTCGAGCTTCGTCGTAACAGACGTCGTGTTCGCATTGTACCAGTATGCGTTGATACCAACCTTTTCGCCCTCAACGTTGTTAAGACCGGTTATGTTCGCATTGAGGAAGACAGGCATACCGGACGGCCAGCTTGTCGCACCCTCACGGAGCAGGTCGTTGACCTCGGTATTCGGTGAGGAGAACGTAAGCTCTGCGGACAGTGCCTTTCTGCTTATTACGAAGTCGAACGTGAGCGAGGCATATCTCGACCAGCTTGCGTTGTTGCTGTCAATAAGTTTCACGGTGACGCGATACCTACCGACTTCCTTCGCGCTAAGGGTGAGGACGCCATCCGACCAATCGACCTCGGTCATCTTGCCGGTGCCTTCGATTACTGCAACCTCGTACTGGTCTGTACCCTGTACGACGTCTTTGAGTACGAACTCAACGTCTTTACCAGTGTATACAACGGACGTCGGGCAACCCGATTGAACCGTCGGATACGGATGTACGAACTTGTTGATAACCATACCGTACGTCCAGCGATAGTCGTACGCGCCGTAGCCTGACCAGTTACTGTTCGTGTAGTCCTTCAAGGAAATCTGGAAGGAATACGTCCAAGCATACTTAGCCTTCAAGGTGAGGGTCTTAGTTGCTCTGTCGTACTCGAACTGAGCCTTAGCCGCGTCTTCTCTGCCGCTGTAATTCGTCGTATCCGTCCACTGGATATAGGTGTCGTCTACGTTGTTGTACTTGGCAAGGATGAAGCTACCGTTGTACGTAGAATACTTGTAGTTGCCGCTTACCGTTTCGTTTGCCGCGAGGTCTGCTCTTACGACAGTCGGGATAGCAAGCACTGCTCTGTTTACGACTATTCTGTAATCGATGTACTGTGCAGTCGTCGTAGACCACTTCGCGTTGGTGTACATCTTCGTGGTTATCTCGAATCTGATGTAGTACGTACCGATGTATCTTGCGCCAATCGTTGCGGTCTTGGCATCGGCATTCCACTTGATTGAGAGTCTATGCTCGTTGTCGGTACCGTTCGAGTATCCCGTGATATCACGCCAGTAAATAGTCGCGTTGGGGTCATCCTGTTTGTTTACTACGTTGGTGAGCGTAACTTCCTGTCTTTGGAAGTTGTACGTCAACGTCTTTACGCCCGCGGCAGTTACACCTATGCCGTCGTCCACGAAGGAAGGCGCGTCATATACTGCCTTTGAAATTTCGAGCGTGTAGTCCTTATAGGTAGAGCCGTCCGTGAACGTGCAGTATGCGTTCGTGTAGACTCTGATTGTGTACGTACCGACGTTGGACGCCTTGAAGTCCATGGTTTCGTTGTCTTCATTCCACGTGCCGTTCGGGTTGTCGAATTTGAGCGTTGAGATACCCTGAGTATACATCCAGAGCGGCTGACCGTCTGACGCAAGGTCGCGCTCGTAGTTGGTAAGCTCAATGGTTTCGACCTTGCCGGAGTACGTCACAGACTTTTTAAGGCTCGTGCTGTTGCCGACAATCTGAGGATATGCTACCTGAGCCTTCTGCAACGTGAAGCCAACGCTCTTATCGTAGTTGTTGTACGACACGTTCGCCCATCTCATATTGGTGTAATTGTTGAGCTTGAACGTCAGCGAGTAGTTGCCGATTGCCGCAGTTCTCGCAACCTTAATCGTGAGAATCTTATTCGTCGCGTCGTAGGACGTCGTCATATCTCTCTCGTTGCTGCGGGTATACGTCATATACTCCGGACCAAGAACGTCGCGCATCTGAATCGTATAGTCAGCACCCGTATACTTAACGGTTGTATTACCGATAACTGACGGAATTACGATGTATGCCGTTACGATGTTGAGGTAGTAGTTCTTGTTGTTAATGTCCCAGTTGGAGCTTACAGTCCAGGTCGTGTTCTTCTGGTCGATAAGCGTGAAGTAGAGTTGGTTGCTTCTGACGTCCTTTTCAGCTTCGCAGAGGAGCTTGTTGCCCGTCTGATACGTGAGCTTGAAGAGCGTGCCGTTCGTGGACGTTGCCGTCATATACTTCTGGTCAACGCCGCTCAACGTCATGCTGTGAGCTTGGTCGTCGAATGCAAACTCTCTCGTGTACATATTGCTCGTCGGGTTGTCCTCAATTCTCGGCAACTCAATCTGCTTACGGTTGATTCTAATCTTGTACGTCTTATCGTTCTGGCTGCTTGCGCCGTCGTTCCAAACGTAGTTGTTTCTCTTGGACGCGTCAAGGCTCATCGTGATGACGTAGTCGATAGTATAACCGCGGTATTCGAGGTAAACCTGCGATACCTTGTAGTTGTACTCGTTCTTATCGGAATCGTACGTACCGGTGAGGTTTCCGTTGTAGTTACTGTAAGTACCGTTGGAAACTTCAATGGAGTTGTGCGAGAGGTTGACGATGCCGTTGAGAACGCCCGTCAGGCGGAAGTTCTTCATCTCGCCGTCGTAGCTCATCTGAGCGTAGCCGCCCGCTACCTGCGAGAGATATTCAACAGGCTCGCCCTCGTCGTCAACGCCCGTGGTCACGTGATAGAACTTCGGCAGGTCGATAGGCTTACGCGTAATGTTGAAGTAGTACGCTCTGTCGTTCTTCGTGCCGTCCGTCCAGCAGTAGTTGGCGTTCTTCAAACCGAGTGTAATCCAGTAGTTGGAAACGAGTGATGCGGAGCAAACGTATTGCTTGTTTTCCGCGTCGTACAAGTATTGAAGCTTCTCACTCGTATTTGCCGTACCCTTAACGATGATGATATCGTCATCGGTTATGTTGTTGAGGTACATATACTGGGTGATAGGATTACCCTTATTATCCGCGTCGAAGGTCGTAGTCATGGTCGTATTCGAACCGTGTCCGACAATCTGCGGAATCGCCATCTTCTTGACTTCGATTATGAATATGATGTCAATATTGCCTGTGGTCTGGTTATCCCACTCCATATTGCTTGTGTTCTTCAAGCTGAATCTGAGCGTATAGGTATTGACGTCCGTAGCCCAGACTTTGAGCAGGTTCTCCTTCTTCCAATCTTCGTCCGTAGACTTACTCGGGCTGTTGTACGTCGTAAGATTTACGTTGTTGAAGTCGGCATTGACGTTCATATACTGCGCCGCCGCGCTGTAACCGACAGTCTTGGTATTGCCCGCGATAACGCCGCCGTCGCCGTACTCGTCCGTAGCGATGGTAGGACGTGAAATCTTAATCTTTCTTATCACGAACTGAACCGTCTTTCTGTTGTCGTAGACGAGGCTGTCCGCCCACATATAGTTGGCGTTTTCAAGACCGAACGTAATCGTGTAAGTACCGACGTTCGTCGCCTGATAGGTAAGCTCGTTGGTATCCTCCCACATGGAGTTATCCTTCAAGTTCATACCGCCGGTGAACGCAACGACCTTAGCCTTACCGTAGCTGATGTTGACTCTGATAGAGAGGTTTACACCCGTGTAGGTCGTAGTCTTTACGCCGTAGTTCGTGCCGCTGACGCTATGGTCGTACGTTGCCGTAGCCTTGTCATCGTCCTCGACTATTGACGGATATGCAACGGGTTGCGGAGTTATGAGCAGATAGTAGTATCTATAATCTTCACCCTTATCCGACCACTCGTAGTTAGAGTAGTTTTTAAGTCTTATACGTACCCAATAACCGTCGTTGTTGAGGTAGTTCTTCGCATAGAAGGTATTCGGGTTGGTCGCATCCTGTGCAAGAGAGCCGTGCTTCTCGAAGTATTCAACTTCGTTGGTATTCCACGGAGTGAGAACCATGTTCTGGTTTTCGCCGTTGAACACGACGGACTTTCTGAGCCATTTGCCGAACGTTCCAGTGCTACCTTCGATTGCAGGAACTTCAACACGCTTCTTGGTTATGACGAAGTAAACGGACTGTCCGTCAACGTTACCCGTTTCCCAGATATAGTTGGACGTATTTGCAAGCGTGAAGGTGACAGAGTACGTAGCAGCGTTGACCGCATAGAAGGACAACAGGTTTGCCGCCGCGCTGGTGCCTGAACCGCTGCCGGAGCTTCCGCTTTCCTCGTCGCCCTCTTCACCCTCCTCAGGCTCGGTAGGCGCGGGAGGCGTATACAGGCTGAGCGTAGAGGACTTTGAGTAACCCATAAGGGTTCCGTCATATCCGCTGATACCGAAGTAGCGCTGTGCAGTGTTGTATTCGATATATTTATAGTTATTCGTCCAGCTTGCCGTGGAGTCCGCATACGGGTCGTCGGTATTCGTGACGATTGTCGGGACCTTGACGGTCATGGAGTTCATAAGGATATAAACGTATCTGTACGTATCCGTAAGACCATCAGCCCACTTGAAGTTGCCGTTTGCAATGTGGAAACGTACATAGTACGGATTACCTCTTCTTGCATTGAGAACGGTGTACTGATAGGTGTTTGTCTTATCGGCAACCTTCGTTTCCGTAACGCCGCCTTCGATTGTGACGCCGATTTCAACGTCCTTAGCATAGACAATTTCAAAGCCCTGACCGGTGCCGTTGTACGAGAAGGTTATATCCTTTCTGATACTCGTCGTATCAACCGTAGAAATCCAGTTTGCCGTATTGATGATGTTCACGGTAGGCATTGCAACACCCTTTGAGGTGATTTGCAGCTGCAACGTCTTTTCTGCTCTGTCGATAGCGCCCGTGGACTTCCAGCAATAGTTGTTTGTAACGTTGAATCTTGCGGTGTACGTACCTGCATTCTGCGCGGTAAGCTTGAGGAGCAATCTGTCTTGCTCGTCCATTTCCGTGTTGTTCTTCGTACCGTTCCAATTTACGGACATATCGGCAGGATTGTAGCCAAGTACGACGAGCGTTCTACCTGTGTTATCCGACGTATAGACGACAACCTTCTTAGAACCGTCAATCGTTCCGCCGTCGTTCATGCCGTCCGAAGTCAGAATGGTCGGAACGTCAATCTGCTTAGGCGTAATTTCAAGCGTATAAGTCTGGTTGACCGTTTCGTTACCGAACACGTAGTTGATATTCGCGTTACCGACGGACGAGAAGCCGAGGATAATCGTATAC
>CAMWIB010000028.1 GCA_947174215.1 uncultured Clostridia bacterium | reverse complement strand
CCACAATAAGAAGTGGGAGTTCGTACCTTGCGTGAACGTAGGCGACAGCGTTGAGAGCGGTAGCGTTATCGGCACCGTTCAGGAAAACGTGCTTATCGTTCATAAGATAATGATTCCTTACGGCGTGCGCGGTACTGTTACGGAAATAAAGGCGGGTGAGTTCACCGTTGACGAAACTATTGCGGTAGTCAAGACGGAAAACGGTGAAAAGCAAATCACTATGCTTCAAAAATGGCCTGTTCGTAAGGGCAGACCTTATAAAGAAAAAATGTCGCCGCTTACTCCTCTTGTCACTGGACAAAGAGTCATCGATACGCTGTTCCCAATCGCAAAGGGCGGCGTAGCGGCAGTTCCCGGTCCGTTTGGTAGCGGAAAGACTGTCGTTCAGCATCAGCTTGCAAAGTGGGCGGACGCGGACATAATTGTGTACGTCGGATGCGGCGAGCGCGGAAACGAGATGACGGACGTTCTCAACGAGTTCCCTGCGCTTATCGACCCGCGTAGCGGTCAGCCGCTTATGAAGCGTACCGTACTTATTGCAAATACGTCGGATATGCCTGTTGCGGCGCGTGAAGCTTCAATCTATACGGGTATCACCATTGCTGAGTATTTCAGAGATATGGGCTACTCGGTGGCAATTATGGCGGACTCCACGTCGCGTTGGGCGGAGGCTCTTCGTGAAATGTCCGGTCGTCTTGAAGAGATGCCCGGTGAAGAAGGTTATCCCGCATACCTTAGCTCCCGTCTTGCAGAGTTCTATGAAAGAGCGGGTATTGTAAAGGTTCTCGGTCAAGAGAACGTAACGGGTTCAATTACGGCTATCGGCGCGGTATCGCCTCCCGGTGGCGACCTCTCAGAACCGGTCGCGCAGGCTACCTTGCGTATAGTCAAGGTATTCTGGGGACTTAGTGCTGCACTTGCGTACAAGCGCCATTTCCCTGCGATTGACTGGATTGCAAGTTACTCGCTGTATGCGGACAGACTCGGCGATTGGTACGGCGAGAGCGTTGGCGAGGAATGGGTTTCTTTGCGTAAGGCGTGTATGCGTATTTTGCAGGAGGAAGCTCAGCTTGATGAAATCGTTCGCCTCGTAGGTATGGACGCACTGTCACCTGCAAACAGGCTGACTATGGAAACGGCTAAGTCCATAAGAGAGGACTATCTGCACCAGAACGCTTTCCACGAGGTCGATACGTTTACCTCGCTTGCAAAACAGCAATATATGATGAAACTTATACTCACATTCGATAAGCTTGCGGGCGAAGCGCTCGGTAAGAACGTCGATATCGAGGATATCCTTGAATTACCCGTACGTGAAAAGATTGGCAGGGCCAAGTATATTCCCGAAGCGGAGATGAGTAAATTTGACGGCATTCTTGCCGATATAAAGAAAGAGATGACCGAGCTTGTTGGTGACGGGGAGGAATTCTGATGCTTAAAGAATATAATACGATAAGAGAAATCGTCGGACCGCTTATGCTCGTCGAGGGCGTCGAGGGCGTCAAGTATAACGAGCTTGTGGAGATAAGACAGGCAAAC
This sequence comes from uncultured Clostridia bacterium, assembly GCA_947174215.1. Taxonomy (GTDB): domain Bacteria; phylum Bacillota; class Clostridia; order Christensenellales; family CAG-917; genus CAG-475. The sequence continues at coordinate 8,805 of CAMWIB010000028.1, read as the reverse complement.
GGCGAAGTGCGTAGCGGTAAGGTGCTTGAAATCAACCGTGATAAGGCGCTCGTTCAGCTTTTCGAGCCGTCGCAGGGCATAAAGATGTCCACCTCTAAGGCGAGATTCTTGGGACACAGCATTGAGCTTGGCGTAAGCGAGGATATGCTCGGCAGAGTCTTTGACGGTATGGGCAGACCGCGTGACGGCGGTGCGCCTATCATTCCCGATAAGAAGATGGATATAAACGGACAGCCTATCAACCCCGTTGCGCGCGATTATCCCAACGAGTTTATCCAAACGGGTATCAGCGCTATTGACGGACTCAACACGCTCGTCCGCGGACAGAAGCTGCCTGTGTTCTCAATGTCAGGTATGCCGCACGCAGAGCTTGCCGCACAGATTGCAAGACAGGCGAGAGTTCTCGGAAGCGACGCGAAGTTCGCGGTCGTATTCGCGGCAGTTGGTATCACCTTCGAGGAAGCGGACTTCTTCATCAACGATTTCAGAAAGACGGGCGCAATAGAGCGTGCGGTTATGTTTATCAACCTTGCAAACGACCCAGCCGTTGAGCGTATATCCACTCCGCGTATGGCGTTGACTGCGGCAGAATATCTCGCGTTTGAGAAGGATATGCACGTACTCGTCATTACGACGGATATCACCAACTACGCAGAAGCGTTGCGTGAGGTTTCGGCGGCAAGAAAGGAAGTCCCCGGTAGACGTGGATACCCCGGTTATATGTACACCGACCTTGCAGGTATGTACGAGCGCGCGGGCAGAATAGTAGGCAAGAAGGGTTCTATTACGCAGATACCTATTCTGACAATGCCAGAAGATGATAAGACTCACCCCATTCCCGACCTTACCGGTTACATCACGGAAGGACAGATTATTATATCGCGTGAGCTTTTCAAGAAGGGTATCGTTCCGCCAATCGACGTCATGCCGTCGCTGTCGCGTTTGAAGGATAAGGGTATTGGCAGAGGCAAGACGAGAGAGGACCACGCCGATACTATGAACCAGTTGTTCAGCGCATACGCGCAGGGCAAGGAAGCTAAGGAGCTTAGCTCTATACTCGGTGACGCCGCGCTTACCGAAACGGATAAGAAGTTTGCGGAGTTCGCAGAAGAGTTTGAAAAGCAGTACGTATCGCAGGGCTTCGATAAGAACCGTACCATTGAAGAAACGCTCGACCTCGGCTGGGATTTGCTCAAAATTCTTCCGAGAAGCGAGTTGAAGCGTATACGCGACGAATATATCGATAAGTATCTCGACAAGAAAGAGGGCTGATAAATGGCAAAGCTCAACGTCAATCCGACGAGAATGGAATTAAGACGTCTTAAAACCCGTCTTAAAACCGCCACTCGCGGACATAAGCTATTGAAGGATAAATCTGATGAAATGATACGCAGATTTATGCTCTATATCCGCGAAAATAAGCGGCTCAGGGAAGAGGTAGAGGACGAGCTTGGCGCGTCACTCAAAGCCTTTATGCTTGCGCGCGCCGTTTCGTCTGACGCAGTTATAGAGGAAGCCATTGCGCTACCCGGCACGAAGGTACAGCTCAACGTATCGTCGCAAAACGTAATGAGCGTTGACGTTCCCGTTTTTGAAATAATCAAGAGTGAAGGGCAGGAGCTTTATCCGTATTCGTTTGCAACCGTCACAAGCGAGCTTGACAGCTCCGTTGCGTCGCTTTCCGCACTGCTTCCCAAGCTTCTTAAACTTGCCGAAGTGGAAAAGACGTGCAATATGCTTGCCGACGAGATAGAGCGTAACCGCAGACGCGTCAATGCGCTCGAATACGTTATGATACCTCAGCTCGAAGAAACGATTAAGTATATCACTATGAAGCTTGACGAGAATGAGCGCGGAGCTACGACAAGACTGATGAAGGTCAAGAGTATGCTCGAAAATCAATAATTTGTTTTAATGCTTTGTAAATGGCGGCATTTTTCAGCACTGTGTGCATTAGAAAGTAGAGAAGTATGTACGGAGTGAAATAATCCTTAGATTTTATGCTGAATAAAACTTAAAGAGAAAAAGAGCTATGAATGAACTTGAAAAGAAAAAACATACGGGATTAATAAATGCAAAGTTCGCCGTACTTATAGATGCAGACAACAATAGTAAAGATTATATTAAAGTTGTATTTGATGAGATGACTGATGAGGGAATTATCACATACAAAAGAATGTATGGTGATTGGACAAGTCCAAATCTCAAGTCAATGAAAGATGTGCTTCTTGAGTATTCTATTACACCAATGCAGCAGTATTCTTATACCAAAGGAAAGAATTCTACAGATTCCGCAATGATTATTGATGCAATGGATATTTTGTATACTGGTGACGTAGATGGTTTTTGCTTAGTTTCGTCAGATAGTGATTTTACAAAATTAGCGTCACGGCTTAGAGAAGCTGGAAAGTTTGTTATTGGAATGGGTAGGCAACAGACGCCCAAAGCATTCGTATCTGCGTGTAACAAATTTAAGTTTGTTGATTTGATAAATGAGAATATGGCGCAAGAAGCTCAGGATAAAGAAATTCCAAAGGTAGAGATAAAGAATCAAGAAGAACAGAATTCTAAAACGCCAATTGAAGAGATAAAAAAAACAATTACAAAAATAATAGAAGAAAAATCTGATGATGAAGGTTGGGTTCTTGTTAGTTTAGTTGGAATTATGCTACAAAATAAGTATTCTGATTTCGATTCAAGAAATTATGGTCATAAAAAAATGACCAGCCTTTTAAAAGAACTGGATTTTGAAATTAAGGCTTTTAAAGAGAGTGATGCAAGTAGAAAGTCCGGTCAAGTATTTTATATCAGGCTAAAAAAGTAATTTAGAATCAGTATAATACAACGGCGTGTAGTTAAACACGCCGTTGTATTATTATATGCGCTCAATAGCTCAGTTTAATGCACAACCGCAGTAGTGTTGGCGGTAAATGTTCCACTCCTTGCAGAGTTGAATAGAGTGCAGGTAGCCGTCGCGCTTTTTGAAGTCGGAGTTTAGATAGGTTACGCCGTACTTGTGTGCGAGGAAGCCCCCTATGCCGTTTATGGATGAGGCGTTTTTCATTGGACTTATTGTGAGGGTTGTGGTGAAATAGTCGTACTCGTCTTTGTGTGCCGCGAGATACTGCGCGGTGTTTTCAAGTCTAAGTCCGAAGCATTTGACACAGCGCTCGCCGCCCTCTGGTACGTTTTCCATTCCGCGAACAAGGGAGAGATACTCGTCTATGCTTTGTTCGGGGACGATGAGCTTTACTCCTTTGAAGTGAGATAGCACCTCTTTTAGCGCTGATAGGCGCTTTTCAAATTCCTCGTTCGGCATTATGTTGGGATTGTAGAAATAGGCGGTTATATCAAAATACTCCGCTATGCCCGCAAGCGTACCCGCCGTGCAAGGTCCGCAACAGCAATGCAAAAGCAGGCGGGGTTTTCTGGGGTCCCCACAAACGCCCCTGTTTGTGGGGCTAAGTCCCGTACTTTTTGACTTTTCAATTTCATATTCAACCGTACCGAATATAGGAGTTTTCATAGCCCAAGTATAGCACTATAAAAAGATTAAAGCAACGGTCGAGGCAGTTTTTAATGTTGTATAAGATGGCGGTGTGTGTTATACTTAATTATATTATCAGGTGACCGTAGCAAGTAGTTGCGCGGTTCTATCGGAGAGGATATGGCAGACGTTGTATTGAAGGCGCAGAATATCAAAAAATCCTTCGTTATGGGAGAGGTCATAACAGACGTGCTTAAAGGCGTTGACTTCTCTGTAAACGAGGGCGAGTTTGTCGCAATAGTAGGCGAATCTGGTTCGGGCAAGTCCACACTTTTATATATACTCGCAGGCATTGACACCCCTACCGAGGGAACCGTTGAGTTGCTTGGAAAGAACATTGCGAATACAACAGATGAGGAGCTTGCGGCTATGCGCCGTAGAGAGTTTTCGTTTGTGTATCAATTTGACAATCTTGTGCCGAATCTCACAGTATATGAAAACGTAACCTTGCCACTCGTGCTTGATAAGCGCAAGGAGAGCGAGTATAAAGCGCAGGTGCAGGAGGTTTTGGAGTACCTCGGGCTTGCAGACAGATTGAAGAGCTTGCCGAGGCAGTTGAGCGGCGGCGAGCAGCAGCGTACCGCAATCGCCCGTGCGCTTGTCACAAATCCAAAGGTCATATTCCTTGACGAGCCGACTGGCAGTCTTGACAAGGAAAGAGGACGGCAGGTTATGGAACTACTCGCAGATATCAACAAAAATAGAGGAGTCGCGCTGGTTATGGTCACGCACTCGCAGGCGCATGCGGAGTATGCAACTAAAATAGTTAGAATGGAAGACGGGGTTGTTGCGCAATGCTGATTTGCGATAGGCATTATATTTAGCTATACTCAAATCGCATATTGAAAGAAATACACTCAAAATATACAGAAACAAGAATGTTTAAGCTGGCACTAAAAAATATCATCTCAAAGCCGCTTCGGGCGGTGGCTACGGTACTTGCGATTGCCGTTGCAGTTGCGATGATTTTTGCTATGCTGTCATTTGATTCTGCGGTGTATGAATACATCTATTCAACGCAGACTGCGGTGTCGGGAAGCAGTGATATTTTGATTTCCACAAACTCGTCGTCAGACCGTATTATGGACGTAGCGGAGCCGCTAAAAAAGCTTGACGGAGTGGAAGAGGTGTATCCCTCACTTACGCTGTACGCTTTGCTTGAAGGAGAATACGTTCAGCTTCGCGGCTTCGAGCAGGGCGAGTTTGAAAAGCTACAAGCGTTAGACCTTGTGAGCGGAAGCGTAAGCTCGCTTGACGCGAATACGGATAATATCGTCGTATCAAAAGCGGCGGCGGAGCATTTCGGACTGAAAATGAACGAGAGCGTGGAGCTGTCGCTTGGTAACCGCAGTAAGCCGTTTTACGTTTACGCCATTTCCGAAAACAACGGCTACTTCTTGAACGATTCGCCCTATCTCATCATCGGCAGAATTGACGGCATATCCAGACTGCTTGCGAACGTGCAGACCAACCGCATATGCAACGAGATTTACGTAAAGGCGGCGGACGGCGTTGATATTGATAGGCTTATAGAAAAGATTTCAAGCATACCGCAATACTCGCAAATGCTCGTGCAGAGGACGGGTGATAACGGCTATATCAAGGAACAGGCGAACTCACTCAGCGCACCCGTGATACTGTCGGGAGCGGCGGTATTCGCGCTTGGCATTGCGGTTATAGTTCTCCTCTTTATGATGAGCGAAAGCGAAAAGATTTCGCTTATATCCAAGTACGCAGTTATAGGTGCAACGAAAAAGCAGATATTCGGGATATTCGTCACGGAGAGCGTGATACTTGCGGCACTCGGCGCGCTTATAGGTTCCGCGCTTGCTGTCGGGGTATTCGTTGGAATATTGAAGCTCACGCTGTCGGCTACTGTTACGTTCAGCATATCCGTGTGGAAACTCTTCGGCGCGGCACTCATAGGACTTTTATCTGCGATAGTAAGCTCTCTGCTTCCTATAATGCGCTCGTTCAAGGGGACGATAAGACAAAATCAAATAAACGTAGAAGGGCGTATGCGCCTTGCAAAAATAGTATGCCCGATATTTATCGCGCTTACGGTTATATCCGTAATAATAGAGTTTGCCGTACCTGCCGCGACAGCTGTAATATCCATCGTGAGCCTTGCGCTATCCCTTGGTACGCTTGGCATTTGCATAGCGACAGTGCTACGCGGTGGGGCTACGCTTATGGGAAAGCTGTCAAATCCTGCGGCAAAGATAGCGGCTATCAATATAAAGCGCGAGGGGCGTTTTGCAAGGTCGGTCACTATGCTCGGCGTTGGTATGACGGTGAGTATGATGCTGTTTATGGCATGGTCGATGACGACGAGTATATTCAGCGACTACACGAGCGATTTTAAGGATTTGGTTTTCGTCACGAACATACAGTCGGGTGTGGATACGGCGCAGTTTGAAAAGGTCGACGGCGTGGAGTACGCTACTAAAATGGTATGGAAGCAAGGCGATTTGAATGGAAGCCGCTTTGATAAAACTATGAATATCCTCGGCTCTAAGTCCTCTCTAAATCTCGTTGATTTTGAGTACGTTACGCCAAGGTCGGAGGTTGAAAGATTGCTCGACAGCGACGTTCCGTACGTGTTTATAGACGTGGCTTTGGAGAAGCTGTACGGAGTGAAGGTGGGCAATACGCTTACGCTTACGTTGGAAGGCGAAAGCAGACAGGTGATTGTCGGAGGAATACTCAAACACAGGCTGTTTTCGGGAAACTATATCGTTATGTCCGAGGAGCGCATAAGCGAGCTGTTCGGGATAGCGGTGGATACGGTGGTCGTCGTTGCGGACGGAAATACTGCGGCGGCGGTTGACGCCTTGCGCGCAAAGTTTTCAAACAACAACTACTACGTCGTGGACGTGCTTACGGCGTACAAGTGGGATATGCAGAGTACGGACGCGGTGTTCGACCTTATCGGCACGCTCGCGGTAGTCGTGACTGTATTCATATTCGCGGCTACGGTGGCGGCAACGCTTATAGGCAGGGCGGCGGCGAATAAGCATAGGACGGCACTCTTAAACGCGGGTATGTCAAAGCGTTCGCTCCTCACGGCGGAGCTTATTGAGCATTCGATTGTGGCGGCGGTTGCGTTTGTGCTTGCGTTTGCTATGTCCGTACTGCTTACCGCTTGCCTGATACACGCGTTAAGACTGTTTGGAATGTACTTCGAGTTTATGTACAACGCTTGGATAGTCGCGGTAGTCGGCTTGGCTATGGTAATAGCGTACGCAATCCTGCCCGTTGCATTTAATTTCAAAAAAGGTTATACTATCAAAAAAGGATGACGCCTACGGAGGAATTATGAAAGGTATTTTCCGCAAGTCCATATCAGCATTGCTTTTACTCCTCGTGCTTGTGCTTTGCACGAGCGTGCTGTTTGCCTGCGATAAGAATAAGGATAAAGACGAGGAACGCGACAGACAGGCAAGAGTTGATAGCGTTGCCACGATAAAGGACGCGTTTTTGAGCGGTATGGATGAGCATTGGAAGGGCGAGCTTGACAATGATGAGGTTGCCGCACTCAATAATGCGGGCGAGTATATCGTTGCGGCGGGCTGGACTCAGCTTGTGTGCGACGTGCTTTCGGAATCCTCGTTGCAGACGGCAAAGCTTCAATCGCTTGCTACGAATATGTCATCAGACGACGGAAAGGCGCTTATCAAGGATTTTACCGAGAATGCGGAATTCCTTATTACTCTCGTCAAGCAGGTGAGCTTCACTCCTCAGGATATATCCAACCTTGTTTACGACCTCATTTACGCGCTTGTGGATAGAAGCTCGACTACGATTAGCTCTATGTCAACAAGACTCAATCAGATAAGGACGAGGGCGGGAATCAGCGATACAACGAGAGAGAACCTAAGCGCGTATATGGTCAATCTCAGTATGACGAAGTCCACGCTCGTGCCTACGGCGAGCGAAAAACAGAATATACTCAAAGCCTTCGAGGACGCAAAGGCTCCGCTTTTCGAGCTTATAGAGTTTGCATATAATTCATCAATAAGTGCGGTGAGCGATAATCTGTTCGGGGCTATCTTCGAGGGCGGCGGCGCACTTCAAGAGATAAACAACAGCGAAATCGTAACGCTTGTAAATACCGTTCTTTCGAACGTGACAAGCCTTAAAGAAGCGCTTAATGCCGACGCTCTTGCAAAGCTCAACAATGCGCTTAGTCTTGTGATAGAGAAGTTTGACACCAATGCAATTTATTCCGCCGTGTACGGTCAGATTGTCAAATACGCAAAGTACGCGTATATGGTGGTTGACGTCATTCCTATCGTGTGCGACGTGGTGAACGCGGGCGGAGTAGCGCTTACGAATGACGATACAATTACTCAGCTTAAAAACGCTATGGCGAATGACGATAAAATCGGCGAAGGAGCGCATGGCATAAATTTGACAATTATGACGGCAAAGGTCGTTCTTGAAGTTATGAAGAAATTCGACGAGCAAGAACTTTGCGGTATTATGGATGAAATTGTCAAAGGCAGTGCGGGTGACTTCCAAAAGGCTATCCCAATACTCGCGCTTGACGTAATGCTGAATATATCCGCGCTGTACGACAGTATGTTTGGTAACAGCGTGTCTGCGGCGCATCCCGAAGTGATAACCACCGAAACGCTCAGAACAATAGTGTCTGCGATAATCAGCCTTAATGGCAACCTCGACAAGTTTAAGCAGACCTATTACGAGTATACGGTTGGCAAGGCTACGTTCGCACAGTTGAAGTCGGTTGCGGACGGTTGCCAATTTGGCGACTACGGAATAGTAAATCCCAATGCGGTTGCATACAACGAGCGCGATAAGGAAAAGGTCAAGCTCTGGTATGATTACTATATGAACGAGGGAATACGCAAGATAAACGAGGTCGTCGCCGAGTGTACCGCGAGCGCACTGACAGATATCAAGCTGTTTATAAATGAGTTCTATCAGGAAGGAACGGATAGCAGTGAGAGTATAAAGACAATCGCAAGCTGGCAGATGCTGACGGAGAGTATCACGGATGAAGAGCTGATGGCCCGTTTTGAGATTGTGAAGAAGGGCGCAATAATGGGCTTGGTCGGCGTCGTATATATGATATTCGGTTGACACGTGAAATAAAGAAGAGTAGAATAAAAATAATCAGAAACGATGAACGCCAAAATATTGCGGCGTCGGAGTGGCGGCGAAAGCCTAAACAATGAATGGCAATGGCAGAGTTCGGAGTGTAAGACGGAAAGCTATTAAGTATAGCCAATATT
>CAMWIB010000027.1 GCA_947174215.1 uncultured Clostridia bacterium | reverse complement strand
TTCGGTGGAACAACGGAAACAATTATAAATGGTTTTTTTAAAAATTTATTATTTAATGATTATTATCACTGTTATGACAATTTGGCAGTTAAAGTTGCTAATGCAAACTGGTTGGCAAAATCCGCAAGCTCACTTCACCGCTATGGCAACGCAATTATTGCGATTTATGTTATTGTGCTTCATATATTTCAGTGAGTATATTGCAATAGTATCTTGCGATTTACTTTTTCATTGCTATCATACCGCGGGCATAGTTCAATAAATTCCTCTGCTCGGCGTCGCTTAGTTGGTCGTAGATTTCTATAATCTCGGGGCGGCGCGTACGCGCGTCATCAAACAAATCGCCCTTACCTTCTCTGCCAAGCAACGCGTCTACGGAAACCTCGAAATAATCGGCAGTGCGACAAAGCAAATCATACCCCATCTCATTTCTACCGCTTTCATAATGGGCAAGCGTTGTACGCGGTACTCCCAGATAGTCGGCAAGTTGCTGTTGCGTTATTTTTCTTTTCTTCCTCAAATCCTGCAAAACGTTCATAGTACTAATATATTGCAAAATGAAAAAATGTTCCCAAAAGAAACATTTTTACTTGACAATGTTCCATTTATGAACTATATTGTATGTAATATGTTCCATTTATGAACATAAATACTAATGAGAGGAATGAATATGGGGTTGTTTAATTCAAAGTACACGACGGTGAAAGTATCGGGGTCACTGACTCCAATTTTAGGCAAGAACGTTGAGCAGAAAAAGGCAGAAAAGATTGCCGAAATGGAAAGCCAAGGCTACACGCTCGTCAGCTGCACGGGACTAAAACACAATGGTGGCGGTGGTTTTATCACAGGTTTTATGGGCGGTAATATTGTTGAATATACGCTTGTATTTGAAAAACCGTAAAAAGCAAATTCAAATTTAGTGCTACAAAAGCGCTAAAATAAAAAACCTCGACGATAAAAGCGACTCTTAGAGTCGCTTTTATCATTTACGCATTATCATCATTGAAAACTGATTACTTTATGGACTTAACAGCAAGCAATATATTGCTACAATGTTAGCCTTATATATTTACGCCTGTGGCAGTATATCTTTCAAAAACTCGCCCGTGTAGCTACCCTTTACCCTTGCTACTTCTTCGGGGGTGCCTTTTGCAACTATTTTGCCGCCCTTATCGCCGCCGTCGGGACCGAGGTCTATGATGTAGTCTGCAACCTTTATCACGTCGAGGTTATGCTCTATGACTACAACGCTATTGCCCTGCTCGACGAGTCTTTGCAATATGGAAAGAAGCTTGCTTACATCGTGAGTGTGGAGTCCAGTTGTAGGCTCGTCAAGAATATACATAGTCTTGCCCGTCGAACGCTTTGACAGCTCGGTTGCGAGCTTTACTCTCTGCGCCTCGCCACCCGAAAGCGTTGTCGAGGACTGTCCGAGCTTTACATAACCCAAGCCTACGTCGTTGAGCGTGCTTATCTTGTTGCGAATCTTCGGAATATTTTCAAAGAACGAAACGGCTTCCTCAATCGTCATATCGAGGACTTCGCTTATATTCTTGCCCTTGTATCTGACTTCGAGGGTTTCGCGGTTGTAGCGCGCGCCCTTACACACGTCGCAAGGCACGTAAATGTCGGGAAGGAAGTGCATCTCTATCTTCAACATACCGTCGCCCGAACAATGCTCACATCTGCCGCCGCTGACGATGAATGAGAATCTGCCAGAAGAATAACCTCTCGCCTTTGCGTCGGGAAGAGTTGCATACAAATCTCTTATCGGACTGAATACACCCGTATACGTAGCGGGGTTCGAGCGCGGCGTTCTGCCTATCGGACTTTGGTCTATGCAGATGACCTTATCAAGATTTTCTATGCCGTCGATTCTGTCAAACTCGCCCTCGCGCAGTCTGCTTTTCATAAGCTGGTTTGAAAGCGTGGGATAAAGTATTTCATTTATAAGGCTTGATTTTCCGCTTCCCGATACGCCCGTAATGCAGGTGAGCGTGCCAAGCGGAATATCCACGTTCAGATTATTGAGATTGTTTTGCTTTGCGCCCTTTATGGATATAAACTCGCCGTTGCCCTTACGCCTTGCAAGCGGAACTTCTATGGTATATTCGCCACTTAGATACTTTCCAGTGATAGACTTCTCGCTTGCGATAATGTCCTCAACACTGCCCGCGGCAATGACCTCACCGCCGTGTACGCCTGCCCCCGGACCTATATCCACAATGAAGTCCGCACTCTTTATTGTTTCCTCGTCGTGTTCAACTACTATAAGCGTATTGCCAAGGTCGCGCAGATTTTTGAGGGATGCAAGCAAGCGCTGATTATCCTTTTGATGCAAGCCTATGCTCGGCTCGTCTAAAATGTAGAGGACGCCAGTAAGTCCGCTTCCAATCTGCGTTGCAAGACGGATACGCTGCGATTCGCCGCCCGACAGCGTTGACGCCGAGCTCGAGAGCTTAAGATAGTCAAGTCCCACGTTCACCAAGAAATCAAGTCTTGCACATATTTCTTTGATTATTCTATCCGCAATGAGATGCTCCGTATGCGTAAGCTCCAAGCCGTACACGAATTCTTTGAGTCTGCCGATTGACATATTCGTCATCTCATCGATATTCACTCCACCCACCGTAACGGCAAGCGCTTCGGGCTTCAATCTCTTTCCGCCGCAGGTAGTACACGGGACTTCCTTCATATACTTTGAAATCTCGGTCTTTATCATCTCGGAATCCGTTTCATTAAAGCGGCGCATAAGGTTGTTTGCAATGCCCTCGAAGCTCGCGTTATAAAAGCCGCTGAACGTGCGCGAGTTGTACTCGATTGGAATACGGTCCCCGTCGTTGCCGTAAAAAATCATATGCACGATTTCCTTTGGCAAATCCTTAAACGGCGTATCCATAGAAAAGCCGTACGATTTGGAAAGCGCCTTCAAGTTTGCAGACATCATTCCCGAGGTGTCAATAACCCAGCCCGACGCCTTTATCGCGCCCTCGCGCAAGCTCTTATTTCTATCCACTATGAGTAAGTCGCAGTCAATCTCCTGCTTGAAGCCGAGTCCTCCACAGTCGCGGCAAGCGCCGTACGGATTGTTGAATGAGAACAGTCTTGGCGTAAGCTCCTCAAACGACAGTTCACAATCGGGGCAAGCGTACTTAGTAGAATACAGAACCTCCTCTCCGTCAAAGTCGGCAACGACGAGTCCTTCCGCAAGCTTTATCGCACTTTCAATCGCGTCTGACAAGCGGCGTTGCACGCCGTCCTTTACGACGATTCTATCTACAACCACGCTTATGGTGTGCTTGATATTTTTGTCAAGTGAGATATCCTCGTCGAGGGTATAGTTTATGCCGTCCACTCTGACTCGCGCATAGCCCGCGCGTTTGAGCTGTTCGAGTTCCTTTTTATATTCGCCCTTTCTTCCGCGCACGATTGGAGCAAGCAGTTGAAGCTTTGCACCCGTGCGTTCCATTATCTTATCGCATATCTGGTCAACGGTCTGTTTCTCTATCGGACGACCGCACTTCGGGCAATGCGCCTTTCCTATTCTCGCGTACAGCAGACGGAAGTAGTCGTATATTTCCGTAACCGTGCCGACGGTTGAACGGGGGTTGTGCGACGTAGTTTTCTGGTCTATGGAAACGGCGGGCGAGAGTCCCTCGATATAGTCCACGTCAGGCTTTTGCATCTGCCCCAAAAACATACGCGCATAGCTCGACAAGCTCTCTACGTACCTACGCTGTCCCTCTGCAAATATCGTATCGAACGCCAGCGACGACTTACCGCTACCAGAAAGTCCCGTAAACACAACGAGCTTATCGCGCGGTATCTCCAAGTCCACCGACTTCAAGTTGTTTTCTCTTGCACCCTTTATATAAATTTTATCCATATTCGCACCACTATTCTTAAAAGTTGCGTATTTTATAATACATCATCAGCTTTATAAGCCATTATTTCTCACTATTATGCTATTACCCGTAAGTTTTAGTCTGTTTTATCTCAATTTGCTACTGTTTACTTGTGTTTTCTCAATCCCTACCATATTTGCAATCGTAGCATATTTGGTTATTACTTGCCAATATCGCAAGTATAATTCTAAATTTTGGCTATTTTTATAATACTTTTTAGATTATACGGCTTTTGAACTTAACTTAATCTCTTTAACTGGCGTTTAAGCTCGTTCAGCTCGTCGCGCAACACTATCGCCTTTTCAAAGTCAAGCTGTTCGGACGCGACCTTCATCAGCGCCTTTACGCGCTCTATCTCACGTGACAAATCCTTTGGCGACAGCTTATCCGTCTTGCTTGCTTTCTTGGTTATTTCAAGCGAATTCTTTATTGCGCTTACGACCGTCTTTGGCACTATGCCGTGCGCCTTATTGTACTCGTCCTGTATCTTGCGCCTACGGTTTGTTTCGCCTATCGCTCTACTCATACTGTCCGTCATATTATCCGCGTACATAACGACTCTTCCCTTGTCGTTTCTTGCGGCACGACCTATCGTCTGAATGAGTGCGCTCTCACTGCGCAGGAAGCCTTCCTTATCGGCATCGAGAATTGCAACCAGTTGAACCTCGGGAATATCCAAGCCTTCACGCAAAAGGTTTATACCCACAAGCACGTCAAACTCACCCTCGCGCAAGCCGCGCACAATCTCTATACGTTCGAGCGTGTCTATATCCGAGTGCATATATTTTACGCGAATGCCAACCTCTTTGAGATAGTCCGTAAGGTTTTCCGCCATCTTCTTCGTAAGCGTCGTAACGAGGACTCTGCCCTTATTCTCAACCACTTTATTGACCTCGTCAATAAGGTCGTCTATCTGCCCCTGTACGGGTTTAACAACTATCTCAGGGTCAAGCAAGCCTGTCGGTCTGATTATCTGCTCTGCCACATCGTCTGCTCTTTCAAGCTCGTACTTCGCGGGAGTTGCGGACATACACACAACCTGTCTTATCTTGCTGTCAAACTCATCGAAGGTGAGCGGACGGTTGTCGTATGCGGATGGCAAACGGAAGCCGTATTCCACAAGATTGAACTTACGCGCCCTGTCGCCGTTGTACATACCGTGTATCTGCGGAATGGTCATATGGCTCTCGTCGATGAAAGTAAGGAAGTCCTTCGGGAAGAAGTCGAGCAGCGTATATGGGGCTTGCCCAACCTCTCTGCCGTCGAAATAGCGCGAGTAGTTTTCAATGCCACTGCAAAAGCCTACCTCGCGTATCATCTCCACGTCGTAGTTGACTCGCTCGTCAATGCGCTGTGCCTCAATCAGCTTGCCTATATCCTGAAAGTATTTCACCCTTTCATGCTTATCGTGCATTATGCGTTTGAGGATAGCTTCCCTGTCGCCGCTTATGACGTACTGTGTGGCGGGGAAAATCATCGTATGTTTAAGCTCGTTCACCACGTGCGCGGTGAGTCCGTCTATCTCGCATATGCGCTCGACGGTATCTCCAAAGAACTCCACGCGTATTGCTATTTCGGAGCTTGTCGCAGGGAATATATCAACTATATCGCCGCGCATACGGAAGGTACTGCGCGAAAAGTCTATATCCGCCCTCTTGTACTGTATATCCACAAGCTTACGCGCAAGCTTGTCCCTGTCTATGACGTCGCCCTCACGTATAGATATGGAGTTTTCAAAGTAGTCCGCAGGCGCACCTAAGCCGTATATGCAGGATACGCTCGCAACTACGATGGTATCCTCTCTCTCGCAGAGCGAAGCGGTTGCGGAGTTGCGGAGTTTATCTATCTCCTCATTGACCTGCAAGTCCTTTTCGATATAGGTATCCGTACGAGGGATATAAGCCTCCGGCTGATAGTAGTCGTAATAGGATACGAAAAACTCAACTCTGTTCTTCGGGAAAAACTCTCTAAGCTCGTTGCAGAGCTGTGCCGCAAGCGTTTTATTGTGCGCGATAACGAGCGTAGGCTTTTGCATACGCTCGATAATATTCGCCATAGTAAAAGTTTTGCCGGACCCTGTTACGCCCAGCAAAATCTCCGTGTTAAAGCCGCTTTTCAGACCCTCAGTGATACGTTCTATCGCCTGAGGCTGGTCCCCTGTCGGCTTATATTTGCTTACAAGTTCAAATTTCATATCAAGTCCGCAGTCTAAACGCTTATTTTGCAGCCAGTCCAATCAACAGTCTTATGCCCCATGCTACGAGTGCGCCGATGGCACTGGTCATCATTGCAAGCATAATTTTGAAAACTATGTTCTTCTTGAACGCTCTTTCTACTCTCGCAAACTGCAAGCCCTTCTTCTGCATATTGATGCAGTACACAAGCTCGCCCTTTCTGTCAGAGCGGATAAGCTCAAAATAATCGTCTATTTCAAGGTTGTTGAGCGCAACGTCCAACTCGCTTTCATCGAAGTCAAGGTCAAGCGGAATCTGCGAAAAGAGCTGTATCGGCGTAAGCAGACACGAGCCGTTCTGCCTCGACGCCTCTCCGTATACGACTCTCATCACCGCTTTTTCCTTTTTCGTCAAAACGTGTTGTTTTTCAAGTTGCATAACTCACCCAATTACATTCTTGCCAAAAATATTATTTTATATTGCGAATTTCAAAAGCACTGCCGTTATTGCCGCCACGACGCCGCTTCCGAAAATCGCACCGAGGAAGGACATAAAGAATACCGTCCCGCGACGTATGCCGCTCACCTCGTTGGACTTCTTCTCTCCGTACAGCTTTCTTTCCTTCTTGGAAGGCTGTGCAAGCTGAGTTTCTGCCGAATTCTGTTCAGCAGACTCCTCAGACGGAGTTACCGCTATCTGCTGCGGTTCCTCGTGTATAATCTTGAATACGCGCAAGCAGTATTGGTCGGGAGTGAAATACTTTATGTCAACGCACTCCCTATCCTTTAAGTCGCGGATAATCTGCGAAAGCTGTACTTTTGTAAACGACATATTGGACGGAAGCTTTTCAACAACCTCGTCCGCGTCGATTATCTTATATCCCTCGCTATCCCCCGCAAGCGCGAACAGCGCGTCATATACAGCTTGATTCTCCGCACTCAACATAGCATACTCCTTTACCTTAAAAGTTTATCACATAAAAAAAAATATGGCAATAGCTTTTTAGACTCCACACTTCGTATGCTTGACTCTTTGATATTTTTCCAAAATGTTATGTGAAATCGCACACTTCGCGTGATTTACTGTTAGATGTATAACACTATTACAGCAAAAGCGACACGTGAACTTAGCTGTGTCTTCAAATATGAATTTCAATCAATTATGTTCAGGCTTTGCAAATCAAATCCGCATATAACACAATGCGCCCCCATTTGGGAGCGCATAAGTTATTGGCTTATTGTAGTAAATTAAAACAGCTCTTTGAATGCCTTGCCGAATTTCAAGTTGGGATTCTTTGAAGCCGCAATCGTGATGGGTTGCTTTGTGATGGGGTTGAAACCTTGTCTTTCAGGTTTCTCCTTAACCTCATACGTGCCGAAGCCGCCGAGTGTAACCTTGTCGCCAGCTTTGAGAGCCTCTGTAATTACAGCAGTATATGCGTTGACTGCCGCGGTTGCGTCCGACAATGAAAGGTCGGCTTTGTCTGCAATAGCCTTAATAAATTCTGTCTTGTTCATAAAAGACCTCCTTGTATATGTGCCTACATTATAATTGATAATTCGACATAAAGCAAGCCTTTTTAGAAAATCGGCGATTTGAGCGCGAACTCGCCGGCAAGCCACCAAGTTTGCCGCCCAATCTTGATTTTCTAAATCCTAACGCGCAAAAGATTCTTTTATTTGCGCCAGCCGTCACACACTGCGTGTACGCACACTCGTCCGATTTCTTAATATCATCAACCATCAAAACTTTCAAAATCGTCCGATGTGTGCTGTGAGCGCAAACTCATAAGGGGCAAAATAATGGAAGTGAATCCCATCATTTTGCGAAATGAATTTTGTCAACCAAATACTTGCATATGTCAATTAAGTATTGACATTCTTTATCATTATATACTTTACATTTGCCAAAATTAGTTCATTTAGAATGTCAAAAACAGCACTACTGTGCTGTTTTTGCATTATCGGTTTTTAGTTTTTTATATGGTATTATAAATGCGAGATTCTCAAATGGCACATTTTTTATCTTTTTGATACGATGTCGCCCGTCTTGGGGTCAATCAACATAGCTAAATAGTCAACGCCGTCGCCAATGAATGAAACGTAGTAATAATAGTTGAGTCTGTCGCCGGTGATAATCTTGACGTAAATTTCGCGCTCGCCCAAGCCCTCTTCACTCTCCTGCAAGAGTTTATCCTTGAAGGCTTCCTTGGCTATATTCACTGCGTCTGCGGATGACAGCGCGCCGTCGAGAATATTGGATAGCTCAATCTCGCTTACGTCACTGCCTGCCGTTACGGTGACGGAAGTAGGAGTGAAATTAAGCTCTATGGTGGCGCTATACTCGCCGTAATCGGCTGTCGTAATTTCGCCGCTAAGCGTACTGTCTTCGCCGCTTATCACAAAGCTCACGCTTTCATAGCTGTTGCTTGCAAGCGGCGTAACGGTGATTTGGCAAAACTCAACGACGTCCGTAGCTTTGCCGTCCGCAATAAACGTCCTTTCGCGCTTGCCCTTTTCAATTGACACCGCAAACGCAGAACTCTCGCCCACGAAATATGCGTTCGTCTGTCTTGATACGTTATCGCATTCCTGCTTATCTTTTTTGATTAAGTTGCACGCCGTAAGCACGCTTACCGCACACAATAAAACCGCTATCAATGTAACCAGCAAAAATAATTTCTTTTTCATATCAAAAATATATGACTGCAAAACGGAAATATTACAACAAATAGTGTGTCAAACGTTTGCGAATCGCAATATATTATGATAAACTTAGTAAAACTTATTACTATGGTATACACGCGTACGCGCGCGAGAGGTGGTCTATGGACAGTCGTGAAGAATTTAAGAACGACACCGTACATATAAAGTCCGAAGAAGCGTCAGCATTGTCGGGCGCGATACCGTCAACCCAAATTTCAGATTTGGAGGGGCTTGCGGGCGACAATAACGCGCAGGTTTCAACCTTAGAAGAGTCCACCCCCTTTTATACCGACGTACAAAACGGACTCAACCAATCCGACGTAGAACAGCGCAAGCTCGAAGGCAAGGTCAACGGCGACCACGACGTCAAGACGAAGAGCGTTGCGCATATTCTGCGTGAGAACCTCGTCACCGTATTCAACATAGTTTTCGTCATTCTCGCGGTTTTGCTTGCGATATTCGTAGACTGGAACCAATCGTTCACCGCAATAATCGGATATTTCAGTTTTCTTATACTCGTAGTTTTCAACGCGCTTATAGGTATCGTTCAGGAGCTTCGCGCAAAGCGCACTATCGACAAGCTGTCGCTTATCTCCGCGCCTAAGGCTACCGTAATACGCGACGGCGAAGAGCTTGAAATTGCCGTAAACGAGATAGTGCTTGACGATTTGATGGTACTCTCCTCTGGCGACCAGATTTGGGCTGACGCCGTTATAGTCGATGGAAGCATAGAGGTCAACGAGAGCCTTATCACGGGCGAGCCTGACGCTATATTGAAACACGTTGGCGACCACGTTATGTCGGGTAGCTTCGTCGTATCTGGCAAGGCTAAATCGCAGGTAGAACACGTCGGTGCAGACAACTTTGCTACAAAAATCAGCGCGGGCGCAAAGTATTTCAAACGCCCGAACTCTGAAATATGGCGCTCGCTTATGCTTATAATCAAGGTTATGGCGGCGATAATCGTGCCGATAGGCATCGCGCTGTTCTGCATAAAGCACTTCTTGCAGGACGACAACGTAAGCGTCAACGCAACCGTAATAGGCGTTATATCAAACGTCATAGGAATGATTCCAAACGGACTGGTTGCACTATGCTCGACGGTATTCTGCGTAAGCGTAATAAGACTTTCAAAGCGCAACGTTCTTGCGCAGGATATGTACTGCGTGGAAACGCTCGCGCGCGTTGATACGCTCTGCCTCGATAAGACAGGCACTATCACCGAAGGCACTATGGAAGTCAACGATATTCTGCCCTACGGCGATAAAACGGCTGACGACGTAAAACAAATGCTTGCAAACCTTATGCACGCGCTGACGGACGATAACGCAACCGCAAACGCCCTGCGCAACTATGTCGCCGACGTCGAATTTACGAGCGAGTCCGACGGCATAATTCCGTTCTCGTCCGCAAGGAAATGGAGCGGTGCGCATATCGACGGCACGTCTTACGTTATGGGTGCGCCCGAGTTTGTTTTTGCAAATAAAATTCCAAGCGATATGAAAGCAACTATGGCTGAAAAGGCACAACAAGGCTACCGCGTAATCGTGCTTGCCTCTTCGCCAAACGCCTTTGAGGATAAGTCGCTCC
>CAMWIB010000026.1 GCA_947174215.1 uncultured Clostridia bacterium | reverse complement strand
CTTGACTTCGAACAGCTCGTCGTAGGTTATACCTCCGTTTATCACGGCAGTCGCGGCGATATTTACGGCATTCGTAGCTATGGCGCGAACCTGCGCAACAGAGCTTCCCATAACGGTTGGAACGACGTTATTTCTAAAATACACCGTACAGAATATGAAAATTGCGATAAAAACCAAAATCGCAACCACGACGCGGAAAAATTTCGGGCGCATATCCGATGATATTTTCGACAGCTTTGACACGCGACATTATATGATTTGAACAGCATTTTCTTTACAAATTTACACTATATTGTTATAATTTTAATATGGATTTATTTGATTTACAAAACAACGTAGAAAGGCTTGCGCCGCTTGCCGAGCGTATGCGCCCAAGTACGCTCACGGAATTCCTCGGTCAAGGTAAGATTGTTGGCGAGGGTTCACTTTTGCGTAGAGCAATCTCCGCAGACAGGCTTGGAAGCTGCATATTCTACGGGCCTCCCGGAACGGGCAAGACTACGCTTGCAAACATTATTGCAGAAACTACGAATGCGCACTTCGTGAAGCTCAACGCCGTGACGAGCGGCGTAGCCGACGCCAAAAAGGTGATTGAAGAGGCAAAAGAACTTCTCAGAGTACACGGAAGAAAAACATATCTTCTTCTTGACGAGTGTCACCGTTGGAATAAGGCGCAGTCGGACAGCGTGCTTGCCGCAATCGAGCAGGGATATATCATATTTATAGGTTCTACTACGGAGAATCCGTACGTCAGTATGACGAGGGCTATCGTATCGCGCTGTCGTATTTTCTCATTTTCACGGCTTACGGAAGCAGACATATTGAACGGTCTTAAACGCGCTATTGCCGATAAGGAAAGAGGGCTTGGCAATTTCAACTTGCAAATAGATGAGGACGCACTGTCACATATTGCGTGGGCGAGCGGCGGAGATATGCGTACCGCGCTCAACGCACTCGAACTTGCCGCACTCACTACGCATGCCGACTCGAACGGAGTCATACACGTAGGCAAGGAAGAGGCGGAGCAGTCTATACAGCAAAAGTCGCTAAGTGTGACGGAGGATATGTATTATGATATGATTTCCGCCTTTATCAAGAGCATGCGTGGAAGCGACTCGTCTGCGGCGCTGTACTGGGCGGAAAGGCTGATTGAAGCAGGTTGCGACCCAATGCTTATCGCAAGGCGAATAATGATACACGCCTGCGAGGACGTCGGACTTGCCGACCCGAACGCAATAGTCGTAGCTCAGTCGTGTGTGAGTGCGTTTGAGAGGATAGGCTTGCCTGAGGGCAGAATTCCGCTTGCGGAAGGCATAATCTACGTGTCAGAAGCGCCTAAGTCCAATAAGGTAGTCGAGGCGTTGGAGCTTGCGGATAAGGCAGTAAAGAGTATAAAACGCGAAAGCGTTCCGCTGTATCTGCGCGACCCAAGCTATAAGGGTAAGGACGAGGTCGTCAGCGGATATAAATATCCTCACAGCTACGGAGGTTGGGTTGAACAGCAGTATCTGCCCGATGAGCTTAAAGACGAGAAATTCTATTTCCCGACAGAAAACGGCTTTGAAAAGGTAATAAAAGAACGCCAGTCGGAAAGAAGAAAGAAGTAGTATTTATACGTTTTCAAAGCAAGACAAATCTTATTTATTACAAGACGCATAATCGTAGCGGCTCAAAACGTGACGAATTTAAGAATCTATTAAGCTGTGTCGATTAAGATAAGATATAAACTAAACATTGTGCATTCAAATGCGGAGGCAAGTATGATACAGATAAGCAATTTGACAAAGACCTATGCTGGAAGCTCCAAGCCGTCAGTAGATAACCTGTCATTAGAGGTTTACGACGGCGAGATTTTCGGATTTATCGGTCCGAACGGCGCAGGCAAGTCTACTACGATAAAATGTATGACAAGCATAATCTCGTTCAACGAAGGAAGCATCGTTATTGACGGAATTTCATTGAAAGAGAGTCCGAACGAGGTCAAGAAGCTTATCGGCTACGTCAGCGACGACCACGTGCTGTACGAGGGCTTGACTGGAATTGAGTACATCAATTTCATTTGCGACGTCTTTAACGTGCCGTCCGCAGAGAGAGAACAGCGACTTCATAGATTGCTTGAAATGTTCTCGCTTGAAGAGGCGGTAAAAAATCAGATTTCATCCTATTCGCACGGAATGAAGCAAAAGCTGAATATCATAGGCGCGCTCATACACGAGCCGAAGGTTTGGATACTTGACGAGCCTATGACGGGACTTGACCCGAAGTCCGCATACAACCTAAAACTTCTTATGCGCGAACACGCCGACAAGGGTAACTGCGTATTTTTCAGCTCGCACGTGCTTGAAGTCGTAGAAAAGCTGTGCGACCGCATAGGTATTATCGACGACGGACAGCTTATAACAACCTGCACTATCTCCGCTTTGAAGGAACGCAACCGCGATAGCTCGCTTGAAGAGCTGTTCTTGAAGCTTACGGAAAACGTAGAAATGTAACGGAAAGTAGGAATGGCTATGAGAGATTTTTTGATTGTCTTTAAGGTTTTGCTGAAAAACCAATATTCCTACCGAATAGCAAACAACGGCAAACGCAAGTTGCCGCAGGGCATAACTACGCTTCTTTGTATGATTCCGCTTGCAATACTTATCTGCATAATCGCGGGCGTCATTGCCGTAATAATTCCAGATAAGCAAACGCTGTCTGCGGTGAGCAACATTATCGTATCTGCTGTGCAGTTGCTTGCGCTGTTCATATCTATGTTCGGGGTGATGAATATACTTTATAACTCGCCCGACACGCCGTTTTTGAATACGCTACCTGTAAGACATACGGCTGTGTTCTTTGCAAAGTTTACGATAGCGTATATAAGCACGCTTTCGCTTATGGCTTCATTGTTGCTTCCGTCCTTGCTTACGGTTTCAATCGTATACGCGGCGATGGGCAGAGCGATGTTCTACGGCTACTTTGCGCTCGTATTTCTACTCGTACTTGCGGCGCCAATACTGCCGCTGTTTATAGTAACGGCGTTTTCAATGCCTATATCCTATATTGGCACGTTTTTCAAGGGTAAATCCGTACTTAAAACCATACTTACGCTACTGTTTTATCTGCTGATAATGGTTGGATACTTCCTTCTCATTTACTTTGTAAATCAGACCGACAGCAGTGATGCCACAGGTGATGAGATAGCTGGCAACGTGCTTGCGAGGCTTAGCGTATTTTCAAAGGTGATGTATCCAAATAAGGTGCTTATCGACTTCTGCCTTGGTATAGACGCAGGAAAGAGCTTTGGAATATCTCTTGCCATAACGGTTGGTATGCTTGCGCTCATGCTTATATTCGCAATGCTTTTCTACCGCAGAATAAACGTACGCAAGCTTGAAACTCATTCGGGTAGCTCGAAGAGCGCGGTATCCTACAAGCAGAGCAATATAATAGCTTCACTTATGGCAAAGGACTTCAAGCATATCATTCGCAATTCAAGCCTTGCTATGTCGAGCCTTGCAAACATACTTATTTGTCCAATCATCACGGCGGTTATGTACTTTGCAAGCGATATGCAGACGGGCGGCGAGGACGTGCCGATGTATCTCAACTCAACCTTGAAGCTATCCTATATAGTTCTGTACACGCTGATATTCCTTGGCGGCGCGAACGCAATGGCAATGCTCGCGTACACGAGAGAGGGGCGCTCCTTCTATCTCAGCAAATCCCTTCCGATAACTCCGCGCGACAGCATAAAGGCAAAGTATATTCTCGCGCTCATTCCGTCCGCGGTGGTTTTGATTATACAGGTGATACTCGCGCTTGCACTGTATAAGCTCGATATACTCAGCGTGATACTGTTCCTCGTATCAATGGCTATGGCAATTGTCGGTTCAACTGGACTTCACATCTATTTCGATATGCGTTACGGCAACGTGAACTGGAATACGCGACAGGATTTAAGGCAGGTTTCGCAGGGTAACCGAGGCTCGTTGCTCATATCACTCGTAACCGTTGCGATGGGACTTGCGGCAATGATTGGCGGAATGGTTATGTCAGCTTTCTCTGAAATATTGGGTGGCATAAACGTAGTACTAGGCGTTTTCTGGGGCGTGCTTATGGTGTGTTCGCTGGCTTTGCTTGTAGCGGGAATTCTCGTCATTCGCTACAAGGCGGAGCCGTATTACGACGAAATCGGCGAGAGAAAATTCAAGCCAAGAGAGTACGGACGTTCTCGTTCAGGCGGTCGTGGCGGCAATACGCTTATGCGATAAAATATGCCGTTAGAATGCTGAAATTGAGTATACTCATATAAAAGAGAATCGAAAAATCAGATATATAACGTCTGATTTTCATATCAAACCTTTGAGTAAAGCAAGAGAAAAATAGAGGAATCAAGAGGAAACAATATGCAAAAACACAAAATCGGACTTGACGTCGGCGACGTAAGAATAGGCGTTGCGGTTAGCGACCTGCTTGGAATAGCCGCGAACCCGAGGGAAACGTATGTGCGCAAAAAGGGCGATATCGCCGCTGACATAAAATACTTTTGCGAGTATGCAAAGCGCGAGGATGCGGACGCGTTCGTTCTCGGTTTGCCAAAGAATATGGACGGCACCGAGGGCGACAGGGTGACGATAACGCGTGAATTCGGCGATATGCTCAAAGAGGCTTCGGGTATCCCCGTATATTATCAGGACGAGAGGCTGACGACCGTATCCGCCGAGCGTATGCTTATAAGCGCGGACGTCCGCCGCGAAAAGCGCAAACAGGTTATAGATAAGGTTGCCGCTACGATAATTTTGCAGGCATATCTCGACAGTCACAGAGGATAAACGGATATTTTGCTTGCAAATCGCAAAAAATATGTTATTATCAAAGTATCAAGTGGGCAAAGCCCATACAAGGAGTTACACTATGGTAGACGAAATTAAAGATGAAAATTTTGAAGAGGACGATGATATCATCGTACTGCACAATGAAGCAACTGATAAGGATGAGGAGTTCTATCATCTCGCAACGCTTGACGTAGACGACAAGTGGTATATCGTTATGAAGCCTGTCGAGAAGCTCGACGATATCGCTGAGGATGAAGTGCTTATTTACGAGATTGTAGAGGACGAGGACGGCAACGATACGTTTGCGCCTATCGAGGACGAGAATCAACTCGAAAAGGTGTTCAACGAGTTTATGGCTGAACTCGAAGCATGCGAGGATGAAGAAGAGTGCGGCGGCTGTCACGACGGTCACTGCGACTGTTGTCATCATCACGACGAGGACTAATTAAGAAATTAAACCTTGATTTTGCAAAAGCTCCGCAAATTTGATTACCGTCAAAATATGGAGCTTTTGTATTTGTGAACGCTATCAATTGCCAACTTGACGGAGCGGCATAAATAATTTTGAATTTGCAGAAAAATTTTCTATAAATATACGTTATTTTATTTGCAAAATATTTCTATATAATATATAATTCCAATCGACCGCACACCTCGGTGGAGTCCGTGTTGTTCCGAAAGGTAGCTCGGACGTCGAAGCCGTGGGAGGTAAAAACAAATTAGGAGGACCTAAAATGGCCGTCACATCAATGAAAGCCCTGCTCGAAGCAGGCGTACACTTCGGACATCAGACAAAGCGCTGGAATCCGAAAATGAGCAAGTACATCTACGCAACAAGAAACGACATTCACATCATCGACCTTCAAATTTCGGTTGACCACGTGGAAGCCGCGTATCAGTTCGTAAAGAGCGTTGCGCAAGAGGGCAAGTCAGTGCTTTTCGTAGGCACGAAGAAGCAAGCGCAGGATGCAATTAAGCAAGAAGCACAGCGTTGTGATATGTACTATATCAACCAGAGATGGCTTGGTGGTACGCTCACCAACTTCAAGACGATTCGCACGAGAATTGACCGCTTGAACAAGATTAACCAAATGGAGCTTATCGGACAGTTCGAGCTTCTTCCCAAGAAGGAAGTTTCCAAACTCAAAAAAGAGCGCGACGATTTGGAGAAGAACCTCGGCGGTATCAAGAATATGCGCAATCTTCCCGGCTGCCTCTTCGTCGTTGACCTCAAAAAAGAAGAGAACGCTGTCAACGAAGCTCGCAAGCTGAACATCCCAATCGTAGCTGTTGTCGATACCAACTGCGACCCCGACCTTGTCGATTACGTTATCCCCGGCAACGACGACGCTATCCGTGCAATTCAGCTCTTTGCGTCACTTATGGCTGACGCTGTCATTGAAGCAAAGCAAGGTGAGTCCTTCGTAGCTCCTAAGGCTGTCGAAGAAGAGTCCGCTCCCGAAACGATGGAAGAGATTATCAAGGCTGAACCCGTAAAGGAAGAGGCTCCCGCTCAACCTCTCACTCCCGAAGAAGCTCTCGAAAAGGCTATTGCTGAAAAAGAAGCTGAGGAAAACTAATAGGCTTAGCACTGCTGATATAATAGGAGAATTATTATGGCATTTACAAGTAAAGACGTTATGGAATTGCGTCAGCGCACAGGCGTTGGCATGATGGATTGCAAAAAGGCTCTCGTAGCTACCGACGGCGATATGGAGAAGGCTATCGACTTCTTGCGCGAAAAGGGCATTGCCCAAGCCGCTAAGAAGGAAGCACGTATCGCGGCAGAAGGTATCGTATTTGCGGCTAACAAGAACGGCAAGTACGTTCTCGTTGAAGTCAACTGCGAGTCTGACTTCGTTGCAGGCGGTCCCGTATTTAAGGAATATGTTTCTAAGGTTGCCGATTATATTCTCGACAACACGACTGCAACAGTTGCAGACGTAGTTGCGGCTATGCAACCTGTCACCAACGAGTACGTTATGAAGATGGGCGAGAAGCTTTCTATCCGCCGCTTCACAGTGTACGAATCAAACAACACCGCGGTTGACACCTACATTCATATGGGTGGTAAAATTGGCGTTATGGTTGAAGCAAGCAACGGCGCAAGTGCAGAAGTCATTCACGACGTAGCACTTCAAATTGCTGCCGCGAACGCTCAGTACGTTACGAGAGATGAAGTTCCCGCCGCAGACGTTGAACACGAGAGAGAGATTCTCAAAGCTCAGGCTCTCAACGAGGATAACCCCAAGCCCGAAGCAATCATCGAGAAGATGCTCGTCGGTAGAATCAATAAGTTCTACAAGGAAGTTTGCCTTACGGAGCAGGTGTTCGTAAAGAACGGCGATTTGACCATCTCTCAATACCTCAAAAACAACGGCGACGTTAAGATTGTTCGCTTCGTCCGTTACGCAATGGGCGAGGGCTTGCAGAAGAGAGAAGACGACTTCGTCGGCGAGGTTATGGCTCAGGCAGGTTTGAAGAAATAAGCAACTTCGAAAAAGGAATGCTTGTCATTCCTTTTTTTATGCACAATTTACGTTGATAATTGCAAAACATTGTTGAGCATAATGCAAAGCAAATTATGCATACTGGTATTTGCAATTTGAAATGTAAATAAAAAAACTGAAAATAATACGATAGATATACGTTTTGAGGTGTAATATGGCTGATTTTCAAAATGAGATTTTTCCGCTTGACCCGAGCGTTAAGTACAAAAGAGTCGTTGTAAAGTTGTCTGGTGAGGCGCTTGCAGGAAGCAACGGTATGGGTATCGATATGCACAAGCTCGACTTTGTCTGCGAACAGATTGCGGGGATAAGAAAGATGGGCGTAGAGATTGCGATAGTGATTGGCGGTGGCAACTTCTGGCGCGGCAGACAGGCTGACGAGAAGATGAACAGAACTACTGCCGACCATATGGGTATGCTTGCGACAATAATGAACGCGCTTGCTATACAAGATAGGCTTGAACAGCACGACATTCCCGTACGCGTTCAGACTGCGCTTACGATTACGCAAGTCGCAGAGCCGTACATTCTTCGCAAGGCGATACGCCATTTTGAAAAGGGCAGAATCGTTATATTTGCCTGCGGCACGGGCAATCCGTATTTCTCAACGGATACAGGCGCGGCGTTGCGTGCATGTGAAATCGGTGCAGATGCGCTCCTTCTTGCAAAGAACGTTGACGGCGTTTACGACAGCGACCCCAAGACGAACAAGGACGCAAAGAAGTTTGACAAGCTCACATATATGCAGGTTATCTCCCTCGGTCTTAAAGCGATGGATACGACGGCAATCACGATGTGTATGGACAACAACGTGCCAATCATTGCATTCAGTCTTATGGAGGACGACAGCATCAGAAAAGCTGTCTGCGGCGAGAAAATAGGCTCGTATATCGGCAAGTAATATATTTTGTCTGATTATTTTATAGTTTGAAATGATAATCAAAAAAATAAACGCTCCACATCGGAGCGTTTATTTTTCTTTTGCTAAATTCAATTTTTTGAATCAATAAAGGGGAGCAGTGATAGTGGTCCACAAAACAATCCAAGATGCTATTCCCCAAATTGCAACAGCAACTGATATCGCAAGACTTATTGCACTTATTATCGTGCCTGCAAGCGCAAGCCCTTTGCAGTTACCGTTATAGTCACGGTCGGCGCGCTTGTATCCGATGATAGAGCAGATAAGACCTGCGAGCGGCACAATGAATGCAAGCACAAAGCCTATTATGCCAAGCACGTTTGTCTTTTGCGCCTCAGTCGCAGGCTTTTGCTGTTCCACCGCGCAACCGCAATGAATACATACTACTGCATTCTGATTGATTTCATTTCCGCAATTTTTGCAATACATATCAAACCTCTAATTAAGCAAATATGGCATAGTATGTGCCACTCAATGAATCTGCTGCCTCGCCGATAACTGCAACTGTAACGATAATGACAATCAGCAAAATTACAAAGTACAATGCGCTGATGATTATACCTGCAATAGCAAATCCCTTTCCGTTACCGTTGTATTGAGGTGCATGCTTCAAGCCGATGATAGAGCAGATAAGACCTATAAGCGGCATAATGAAAGAAAACACGAAGCCGACAAGAGCAATTGTGTTTGACTGCTTGGGTGCAGCTTCCTGTTGCTTTTGAGCGTTGGGCGTTGCCGCGCCGCAGTGAATGCAAACAACTGCATTATCATCAATTTGACTACCACAATTATTACAATACATAGCTAAAACCTCCCTATAATATGTTTACTGAATTATATACTTGAATTGCCGTTTTGCGACCATACACACATATATGTGTGCAAACCCACGATATATGCACATACGAGTCATAAACTTATACGATATACTATTGATTTATAAATAAACTTTTGTTATAATATAAGCAACATAATTATCGGAGGTCGTTATGTCATACAACATAGACGAAGTAGATTTGATTTTTGAAGAAATGAATGAAAGATTCGACAAGGTAATGAACAATTACAAGAATGAACTGCGCGGTATGCGCGCGGGCAGAGCGAATCCGCACATTCTTGACAAGGTTATAGTTGATTATTACGGCACACCAACGCCCGTTCACAATATGGCGAATATATCCGTTCCCGAAGCGCGTTTGCTCGTAATTGCGCCGTGGGACAAGTCACAGCTCAAACCTATTGAGAAGGCTATCCTTGCCGCTAACGTCGGCATTACGCCGAACAACGACGGCATAGTCATTCGCCTCGTGTTCCCCGAGCTTACCGAGGAGCGCCGCCGCAATACGGTTAAAGAGGCAAAGACCTTGGTTGAGGAAAGCAAGATTGTTCTTCGTAACGCCCGCCGCGACGCTATTGACGAGCTTAAAAAGGTGCAAAAGGCATCTACCATCACCGAGGACGATTTGAAGCATTTCACCGCTGATATCGACAAGGCTCTTGCGGCGCACGTCGATACGGTTGACAAGCTCTTCAAGGAAAAGGAACAGGAGATTCTTTCAATCTGATGACTCCAAGGCATATCGGATTTATTATGGACGGCAACGGCAGGTGGGCGGTGTCCCACGGTATGCCGCGCGTTGAAGGCTATAAAGCAGGGCTTGAAGCGTTGATGAAGGTTGCCGCGCAGTGCGCAAAGCGCGGTGTTGAAGTCATTTCCGTTTATGCGTTTTCCACAGAGAACAACGCCCGTCCGCAAGAAGAAATTGCCGCAATATTCGACGTCATTATCAAGTTCAACAAGGCGTATGACGGCAACTATAAAGTCATCTATATGGGCGACATAGATTCCTTGCCCGATGAAGTTGCGCAGTCTGTCAGACTCGTAGAGTACAATACGGCGGATAACGAGGGTATGACGCTCAACATCTGCCTGAATTACGGTGCAAGAGATGACATAATTCACGCGGCAAAGCTTGCTTACGACCACGGCGATTATACGCTCGATACGTTTGAAAGCAATCTTTCAAGCGGAACTCTGCCGCCGCTCGACGCGATTGTTCGCACTGGCGGAGAGAAACGACTCTCAAATTTTATGCTGTATGAAGCGGCGTATAGCGAGTTGTTCTTCCTTGACAAGCTGTGGTGCGATATGACAGAAGATGACGTTGACGTTATTCTAAACGAATTCGAGAGCCGAAACAGAAAATTCGGGA
>CAMWIB010000025.1 GCA_947174215.1 uncultured Clostridia bacterium | reverse complement strand
CAAATATACTATACGGATAAAAGCGCAGGTTTGTCGAAAATTTGCGCTTTTTGAATTTTTTTGTAAAAAAATTGGAAATTTCTGGGAAAAATACGCTCGCCAATTTGTTTATAGTTTTATAGAGGAAAATTCGCCGATATGCAATTGGCGAATGGAAAAACAAAAGAGGTGACGTTATGCCGCATAAGACCTATATTTCGTACAAGTACAATGATGCGCTTGACCTTCGTGATTGCATTATAAAAAGATTGGGAGCGTTTGCCCTATGCTATCGCGGAGAGAGGGGTGACTCGCCCGAGTTGATGGATGCTAAAACCGAAGCTATCTGCAATAAGGTTGCGGATATGATTGACGAAGCGGCGGTGATGGTTGTGATTGTATCCCGCAATATGTTGCAGAGCAGATGGATGGAATGGGAGATTGCCTACGCGCTTAGGGATAAGGCACCTTACGGGAAGGTTCCGCAGGTTCACGGTATCGTGTGCGTTGTAAAGAAAGACGACAACTATATGTCAAACAGCGATTTCGGCTATTTTTCTTATGATAGATATGCGTGGGCAAAGTACAATGGCGATTGGGCGCGCGGAAAGCTGTTTGATATGATAAACTACAACCGCAACAATAGAATTGCTTGGGATTACGGCCTGTCGCCAAACTATATTGATATTGTAGAGGAAGACGAGTTTTTGCTTCATCCCTCAAAGTATATCGACGAGGCGTACAACAAAAGTAGGCGTACAGACTGCTATCGCATATTCACGCAGTGATTAAATATTCCGCATATGAGGATAAAACGGCATATGTACGCATACTTGCAAAGTGAGTAAATACCACATATGAGAGAATAATAGCGTATTTGATGGGTTAAGTAAGATTTCTGATAGCCGCTTGAATTTGTCGATTACAGGTTCAGCGGCTATTTTAATATAATAAAGAACGATATTTTAATAAAAGTCTAATTATTTTATGAGAGAATATCAAAAATACAAACAATATTTTATTTGGGTGCGCGCTGTTGATGAGAATTGTCATTCAGATGGTTTGCCGTTTCAATAGCCCGCGCAAAATTAAAGTGCGTATATAGGTAGTGACTTATTTCAAAATCAGTGTTATAATAACTATATGTACGGCATTTACGGCGATATTATAACTGCGGCGGAGCGGGCGCTCGATAGCTTTGAGGAAACGCAGCAGCTTTTGGAGTACCCCGAGGTTCAGGCGGATAAGGGCTATTATCTGTCCGTTTTGTCGAAGTATAATGAGCTTAAAGTGATAAAGGATAGGCTTTCAGCACTTATATCCGCACTCAAAGAGGAAGAGGAGATTTCTGCACTGCTTGCCGAGAGCGGCTCGAATGAGGAGCGTGCGGCGATATATGAAGAGCTGTCCTCACTCAAAAGAAACGCAACTCAGATATCCGCGGCGCTGTCGGACGCGCTTGGCTGTAAACACGTGGAAGAGCGCGCGTATTGCAGGTTCAGACTTAAAAAGGTTTCGTCTAAGTTTGGCGTGGCATTGTTTGCAATGATAAAGTCCGACCTAAAATCGCGCGGAGCTAAGATAGAGCAAGAAGAAATTTTGACGGCAAAGGACGGCTACGCGCAGGAGATATCCTTCACCGCAGAGGGTGTGGACGTCGTCACTTTACTTAATCCTCTTGCGGGAGCGCACAAGGTGTATATTGCGCAGGCTAAGAGCGACGAGCTGTGCTTTGCAGTGACTCCTGCCGCACGCGTTGAAAAGGTAGACGAGCGCGATTTGAAGATAGACGTATTCCATTCAAGCGGAGCGGGCGGACAGAACGTAAACAAGGTTGAAACCGCTATCCGCGTAACGCACCTGCCTACTGGGTTGAGCGTCGTATGTCAGGATGAGCGTTCACAGCTTAAAAATAAAAAACGCGCGTTGGAAACCATTGAAAAGCGGTTGAAGGAGAAGAGCGAGCAGGCGGAGAAAAGCCGTATAGAGGCGGATATAAACTTGCAATATTCAATGAAGAATACGCCTATATCCTTCGACGCGGCAACCAATACCTTTACGGATACACGCCTTAAAGCGTTCACGAAGGTCGCGTTTCCGCTTACTGACGGACAGTTTACCTCGTATATAAACGGGCTTATAGCACTATGATAGAAAAAATTACTGTTGACACAAAAAAGATAGCATTATCTTCAAGCCGCAGAATTTACAAGACGGAGGATTTCGTTACGCTGACGCGCAAGATACTTGCGATTGACGCGTTCATATCCCGCGTTGCGGAGGGCATATTCGGCGAGCATATTTCCCTTCCGAACGGGTGCTGTATTGCGCAGACCGAGGACGGGCAGTATACGCTTTTCCTCTGCCGCAAAAGCGACGACAAGAGGTTATCCGACGGCGATATCGTGTTCTATAAGTTCCTCGCCGCGAACCCGAGCGAGGGCGGAACGGATAGACGGCTTAGCGAGTATCTGTATAGCGCGAGCAAGCTCACACTCATTTTGCGTGATACCGACGAGGTTGTGAAAGATGAGGATTTGACAAGGCTTTATCTCGTATCAGGCTCGGACGGCATAGTCAATTTCCCGTATCTCAACGATATGCAACGCAAGATTGTTGAAACGGAGGATTCCAATATGCTCGTGCAGGGCATAGCGGGAAGCGGTAAGACCAACGTCTGCGTGGAAAAGATTGTTTACTGCGCTTGCCGTAACTATCGCGGAGCTGTGCTGTATACGACGTTTTCGCGCGGACTGCTCAGTGAAACGCGCAGTCGTGTGGAGCTGTTCTCAAAGAATATCGACGGCTTTATTGCGGCGTATGAAAACGGTAGCGTAGTATTTCTTGACTCCGACCATAAGAAAGCGGTTGAAAATAAGCTTGGAATTTTGTTCTCCGTTGACGAGGACGGCGAGATTATTTTAGCGCTGAAACGCATCGCAAAGTTCCTCAAAGAAAAGGTTGAGTACCGTCTTATTGAGGATATTTATGCGGGAGAGTTCGAGCAGAAGCGCGTGGCTGGCGAAAGCGTATTTTTGAACGAGTATCTGGGGATAGGTAAAAATTATCGCCTGTCAGGCTCGCTCGAAAAGATTAAAAATATATCGCCCGAGGTTATCTATAAAGAGATTTACGGAATGATTTTTGGTAAGTACGAGCTTGATTCTTCGCGCGATATGATGGAGCGCGAGGAGTACGCACAAGCGCGAAACGATAGCTTTACCAAGCGAGAATGCGACATTATCTACTCAATTGCGTTAGATTATGCCGAATTTCTGAAAAAACGCGGCTATACGGACAACAACCTTATGAGCCGTGAAATACTTGGCAGGGTTGATTCGCCGAAGTATTCCGTAGGCGTAATCGACGAGGTGCAGGACTTCACGCAGGTGAACCTATGCCTTATGAAGAAGCTGTGCAGAAAGCTGTTCTGCGTAGGCGACGCGCTTCAAATGATAAATCCGTCTTATTTCAATTTCGGATACTTGAAGCGCATTATGTACGGCGACGTTACGGGCGTGAGCGAGCTTAGGCATAATTACCGCAGTACGGAGAGAATAGAGAAAATTGCCGAAAAGCTCGGAGAGATGAATATGCAGAGATTCGGCACACACAGCTTCGTATTGAAGGGTGAAAGCGTGCCGTCACCTCTTACGTCCGCGGCGGTGCTTGTCAAGGATAAAAACTTCGTTTACTGCCTTGGCGAGAAGAGATTCGAGAACGTGACCGTAGTCGTGGCTTCGCAAAAGAAAAAGGAAAAGCTGAGAAAGGTTTTGGGTAAGACTGAAATTCTCACCGTAGCGGAAGCAAAGGGCTTGGAACGCAACACCGTCATACTTGCGGACGTGCTTAGCGACAACATAGACAAGTGGCGCTATCTTCACAATATGTCGCTCAACAGAAAGACCGCGGACGAGAACTCGGTGTTCAGATACTATTTCAATCTGTTTTACGTCGGCATATCCCGCGCAAAGCAGTATTTGTTCGTTGTCGAGTCCGACTACCCCGAGAGCTTTAACGCACTTTTTGACGAGTGCTTCGAGCGTAGAAACAAGGATAACGCGCTTGCGTATTTAAGGGATATAGCGGGCAAAATCGAGATTGACGACGACGAGTTTATAGAGCGTATCGAGAAGTTCTGTCAGCTTGAACAGTACGACAACGCGCGCAATACTGCGGATAGGCTATCATCGGACGAGCTACGCAGAAAGAAGCTCGTATATATCGACGTTCACGAGAAGTACCTGAGATACGGGAACGTACGCGACGCGGGCGTTGAGTACTGGCGAAACGGAATGGACTCGGAAGCGCGCGAGATGTTTACGCTGTCGGGAGATGAGAAGCTGTTCCCGCTTATGGACGCTTGTAAGAAGGGCGGCGGAGTGCTTGACCCGGATATCGTAAGGTTTTATCCGCTCGTGGACGACAACGAGGTAGCAAAGAAGATTATACTTGATACGCTAAGCAGAGATAGCAATGAAATATCGGTGAACCTGAAAGCCGCAAACGCTAATTTGAAGAGGAAATGACTATGAACGAAAATTCCATTAAAGAACTTATTGACAGCTTTATTGCCTATCGCAACCTAATTGCGCCCTTGCAGGACAGCCTTATGTCGGTGAGCAAGTCCTACGAGGAGATTAGGAACGACTTGGACGCGCTTACGAAGAGCTTTTCGGGCAATACCGCAAGTCAGCTTGAAAAGGTACACGCGACGATAAACGCGCAGGCCAAGAGCGGTCAGGAGCTTGGAAAGAAGATAGAGGAATACGCCGCTTCGGGCGAGAAGTACGCGCAGGCAGTAAACAATATGTCAAACAGGTTTACCGCCGTAGCCGACAGTATGGACTCGCTGAACGAGATAGAGCGCGGCGCGCAGACTCAGCTTGAACGCATCGATACGCTGATTGCCGAGAAGCGCTCGTCATACAATCTTAAAGAGCTTCAAAAGTCGCTTGACGTTTACAACAAGAACGTTGAGAAGGTAAGCGATTTTATAAATAAGGATATAGCTTCCGTGTTGAAGCAGAACGCGGATAAGATAGAGTCTATCCGCAAGGAGAACGAGGAGCTGTCGGCGGCAGTTGCCGAGCAGGGCAAGGATATAGCCACGCTCATTACGGAGTTCTCAAATACGTCCGCGCTTTTGAAGAAGCTCGTCGAGGGTAGCTCTGTCAACGAGGAGTACCTCTTTGACGCGTTTGATAAGTGGGCGGCGGATAGAAAGGTCAAAATAAAGAAAAAGTAATTCAGTAAATAGTAGCGACGGTAAGATATGGAGCAGTCATTAGAAGAGCGCTTGCTTCAAGCGATTAAAAAGGACGACATCAACGCGTTCAACAGTATGATGGAAAAAACCCAGTGCGGTGCATACCGCTTGGGCAGATTTCCCGTACTTTCGCTTTTGTATCTCTATAAGTCGCGCAAAATCCTCGCCGTATACGAGGAGAGCTTTTTGCAGATTACAAGCTTCGAGGTGCTAAAAGAACCGATAGAGGTTTCAAAGAAGTTTTCAGCAAAAGCGGGTAAGTGTTTAAGGCTGTATCTCAGCGAAGAGGTATCTCCGCTTGAAATGCTTTTGATAATGGATAATACTAAGCGTTTGAAGCGCGTATATCCTATGGCGTATCCTTCGTCCGCAGTCAGGTCGAGGCTTAAATCTATATATAATATAAAATACTCGCTGGGTGTGAAGTTCGAGGGCAATAATATCGTGCTTGACAGACGCCCATTGAACCACCGCGAAAAGAGAAATCTCGTCAGCATATGTCTTGGCATAATTTTGGTAGTTGCGATTATAGTATGCGTACCCGTCACCACGGTTTCGCTTATGCCAAAACCAGACAATGGGCAGGAGCAGTTAGTACAGTTCGGGAACGTCGACTTTACGTCTACGGAACTATTTACGCAAAGCAAGGATATAATTCTGCCGGACAACTATACCGTCGAAAGAGTGAATTGCAAAATTATCGGCGGCGGCAAGAAGATAATTCTTGGCAAAGGCGCTTCGCTTGGCGAGTTCAATGGAGTTCTGTCCGACGTCATTATCGAAAGCTCGGGAAGCCCGATATTCGAGTCCATAACGGAAAACGCTACCATTGAAAACGTGACGATAAACGTAAAAGCGGACGTCACATCGTCAGTAAATACCGCGCTCGTTGCAAAAACAAACTACGGTAGACTAAACGGAGTTACCGTCAACGTGACGGGAAAGATAACTGCGCTTCAACCTAATACGAAAGCAAACGAAGAGCTTGTATTTGGTGGATTGGTACAGAACAACAATTACATTTACTACAACGCTATTCAGACAGGTTATCGCGGAGTTATTGCAAATTGCACTGTAAATTATTCTAATTTTGAACTTATAGGTGCGGCAAACGTGAACGCTTCGTTTGGAGGCATTGCGGGTGTGAATAGCGGATACGTGCAAAATTGCACGGTGACGGGCGAAATAGTTGCGGATACGTTCGACGTAGCGGGCGTATGCTCGGTAAATAACTATGCGTTATTAGGCACCGTAAACGAGGCAAATATTTCTCAGACTTCGTCCGATACCGGATGGAATCCAGTAACGAGCGGAATAGTTTTGACAAACGCCTACGCTATTGAAAACTGCGAGAACAAAGGTAACATCAAATCAATCTCAACCTGCGGACAGTTTGAAGTTGAAAAGGGTACGGAGCCTGCCGTGTCTGCCGCGGGCATAGTGTACTCTAATAGCGGTACGACCGTGAATCCGTACGTTAAAGGTTGCACGAACAGCGGCAGTGTTGAAAGTATCGCGCAGTACAGAAGCGCGTATGCGGCGGGCGTGTGTCTGTTGTCAAACGGTGGAATTGAAAGCTGTAAGAACAGCGGAGCGGTGAGTGGCAGGACTGGCAATGAGTGCAACGTATACGCTGGCGGCATATCCACTATTGCGTATAGCACAATAGCCAAGTCCGTAAACGAGGGCGTGATTTCCGCTGTCTGTGACGGCAATGCGTATGCGGGTGGAATAGCCGCGCGTACGTCGGCGTGGCTCAACAACTGTCTGTCGGGCGGCGAGATTTCAGTTACGGCAAAGACCGTCTACGCGGGCGGCGTGCTTGGCGTGGGCGAGGTGGATATTCAGACGAATATATTTGGATACAGCACGGTGTATTGCGGCACCGTTTATCGCTGCATAAGCCAAAGCAAAATAAGCGTTAGCGTGATAGACGAAACGCCTGCATACGTTGGCGGAATCGCGGGCTATATAAGGCAGATAGAAGTTAAGCAGAACAGGTATGATGATAGCGGAAAGCCCGTGTACGACGCGGACGGAAACCAAGAAACTTACTTCGTGTATTTTGGCGGTGGAGTCACGAATAGCTATTTTATCGGTCAATTTGAATCAAAAAACACCTATTTTGGTAATATAGTAGGTGTTTGCGGTGCGAATATATATGAGATGAATTCCTATACGGCAGACGGTCGTGAATATCACAATTTTGATGGCAACTATTACGTGAACAGTTCTTCAAATGCGCTCGGCTCAACAGTTACGACGGACGGCAGATTCGTTCCTGCGGCAGATAAGGGCGCGACCTTTGCAACCCTTCAAGATATTGAAAAATTGGAAGAGTATAATCTTATTTTGACTACGCTTAAAAATTAAAGACAGACTTTTAATTTTATCACGTTCATTAAGCGTGAGTTATGTCACTCTACGCATTAGGCGTGAACTGTGCCTATTTAGGCGATAACCGCATTACGCATTAAGCACGAACCACATTACGCATTCGGTGCGAGCTTAGTTGCGAATTAGGCGCGAGCTTAGTTGCGAATTAGGCGCGAACTCCGTTGCGGATTAAGCGCGACATTCGTCACGGATTAGGCGCGACATTTGTCACGCATTATCGGTTGAGTCGTCCTCTTTCAGATTGTCCAAGGCAACACGAACAGCTTCAACTACAAACGCGCTGAATGAACATTCTGTTCCTTTTATGCAGTTTTCAACCTCGGCTATCACGTCATCGGGAAAGCGTATGCTTTTGGTCGTTGCGGAGGTTGGGACGGGAATGTGAAATTTTCTCATTTATATCTCCGATGGTTGGTATAATTATATTTTCAATATGTTTTGCAATTTTGTATATAGTTATTTATGTATTACAAAATATATTGCAAAAAGTATTGCAATATGCTAATATTGATAATAGTTCAACAGTAACGGAGGAGAAACGATGAAGAAAAACGCTTCAAAAAGCTTGAAAGTAATTTTACTTTTGGCGCTTACAATTATTATGGTGTTTATGCTTTGCGCGTGTAACGGAAATAAGGATAACACGCCGAGTAATTCAAACGACAATCAGCCGCAGAATACGCCGAGCAATCCTGACGATAACCAATCGCAAAACACACCGAGCAACCCAGATGACGACCAATCGCAAACTAAGCCAAACCCACCGGTTGAGGTATTGCCAACTGCAGGCGACGTAGTAGCGGCAAGAAAGGCAGTAGCGGACGCTTCCAAGCAGAATTATGATTTTATACTCAATTTGTCGGGAACAGTTTCATTGGGTGCTTACAGCGGAACTGCAAACGGAAAATATGACGGAAAGTATAGATATAACAAGGATACGAACGAATTGAAGTTCAAGCGCGAAACGAGCGGAATTTTGCTGTACGACTCTGTTGAATATATTTACAACAGCGGCTCGTCCAAGATTAAGCTTGTTGCCGATGACAAGAACGTAGTCAAAAAGTCGTCCGTAGTCTTGCAGGACGAAGAAGAGCTGACCCTAATCAACAAGCCGTTCGAAGGGATAATCGATTCCTTGAAGGCGGAGAATATCACCAAGATACGCAAGCTTAGCGCGGGTAATTATAAGTACGTTGCAAACATTGAACTTAGCTCTTCGAACACAATCGTGCAAAAGGCGATAAGCAGTCTTGCAAAGCAGGGAACGTCGCTTGATATGCACGACGTGAAGTTCACCAATCCCGTAAACGGAGTCGAGCTGTATTTCAATCTGTCTGACGGAAAGCTTACAAGCTTTTCTATGAGTATGGACGTGACCGTTCCCGTCAAGGGCGTTGACGTCGTTATATCGCTTACGTATTCCCAAAGCGAGAGCAATGCGGGTATAGCGATACCGTCAAGCGCGGGACTCATCGTTGAGCGCGCGGCCGTTGAATCCGAAATGGATACAATCAACGCCGCCATTCTTGCACTGAAAAATTCTGACGCATATTCGCTTGATTTGGAAGCGAAGAACGACTTCGACGCGGGTTGGAATTCAAGAGCGATAGTTGATAAGTATATCGCAAGAATGTATAAGAATACCACGGACGGACGCGTGGACTTCAACCACTCGTATGAGTACAAGGCGCACACCGAGGAAGAGGGCGCGGAAACGTTTAAGTATACCGTCGCAAATATTAAGGACGGCAGTGTGCATAGAGTTTCGCGTAAGGGCAAGAACGTCATCGAAGCATTAGACGGTGTTACGGCGAATACGCAGTTTGATTATCTCATCTCTGCCGCAAATATTTCCGTCGATAAGATTGATTGCATAAGAAAGGAATCTGCAAACGGAAGCACGAAGTATTATATCTATATGAACAAGGAACAGACGATGTCCGTTCAAAGCATAATCGCGGATATAATAAATTCCAACGACGCGGAAGGCGTTATCCCAGTCAACAACTACTTCAACACGCAGAGCAACACCGTGCGCGACTCGGAAATGGTTATCGAAATGAAGGGCGGCAAGATAGTCGCAATAGACGTCGCCACAAAGATTAGATATAACCCCGTCGGCGGCGATTATATGGAAGAACAAATCACGCTTACCAATAGCATTAGCTTGGTTGTGAACGATAAACTGAGTCAGGCAAAAGATTACGAAGCACCAAAGAGTACGACAACCTCGCTTGGTTCATTCGGCTTGAACAACGCTAAGTTCTATATACTGTAAGCTTCTGTATGTGGTAAATATACGGCAAGAATCACAAAGTAGCTCAAAGAAAGCGCACTCGGATTATGGGTGCGCTTTTCATATTGTAAACGTTGTAGTTAATTGCTTTGGTCAAGCGAATAATTGGCTAAACTGAATATATGGCAAGCTGTATAATTGATTATTTCGAACAATCGGAAACTTGTGAGGGTGTATGATTAAACGGTTTTCTTATCCAACAGCTTTTTTATTTTCTTCTTGACTGAGTAGAGCGTGTTGTCAACCTGCTTTTTCTCTATGCCGAGCTTCTCGGAGATTTCCGCATAGGAGCGGGCTTCAAGATAGAGCATAAGCACTTCCATTTCAAGCTCAGACAACACTGCGCCTATGGCGTCGATGAGAATGCGTAAGGCTTCGTCCTCAATATATATCCGTTCCGGTTCCTGCTCGATGGAAGGAATAAACACGTCGTCAATGTCTATCGTTTGGTCTTGTTCTTTCTTTTGTCTGCGAATATCGTCAAGAATGCTATTGCGTATGCAGTGGCTTGCGTAGGTTTTGAAGCTTGCGGCGCCTTCCGTACTGAACGTGCGCACGGCACGCATAAGCCCAATCATTCCAAGCTGAATTAAGTCGTCGCCATCAGCGCCAATGATATAAAACGAACGCGCAATGGACTTGACAAGCGGCGCATACTGTTTGAGTACGTTGCCCTCGCTTACGATGTCGCCATTTTGCGCTTTTACTATCAGTTCGTTTTCAGCTATGTTTGTATCCATTTGTTTTACTAAGTAGATATTCTTATAATGAATTA
>CAMWIB010000024.1 GCA_947174215.1 uncultured Clostridia bacterium | reverse complement strand
CCCCCCCGCCCCCACCCCCCACCCCCCCCCCCCACGCGCACCCCCCCCCCCCGCCCCGCCCCCCCCCGGCCGCCCCTATTTGATTATAATACTCCGATTACCTCTGACGTTACGCTCACGGCGAAGTGGACGGCGAAAACCTACAAAGTAACGCTTGACGTAAACGGCGGTAACGCACTTGCTGTTACGGAGAAAGAAGTTAAGTACGGCGCGAGCTATTCGCTTGGCGTAGCGGAGAAAGCGCACAACGACTTCGACGGTTGGATGCTTGAAGACGGCACTGTGCTTACGAACAGCGCGGGTGCGTCGCTTGCAAATTGGAGCTTTACGGAGAATAAGACCGTAAAGGCAAAGTGGGTGGAGCGTGCTATACAGGAAAACGGCTTGACGTACAAGCTTCTCGATGACGGCACGTGGGCTGTATCTGCAATTCAAGGCTACGATTATCCCGACAAATTCGAGATACCGTCACAGTTTGAAGGAGTTGCAATCACAGTGCTTCAAAGTATGCAATGGTTGCTTACGAACGAAGTCGTGATTGGGGCGAACGTTACTGAGATAAGCGCGAGCGCGTTTGCAAACAACGCGTACGTCGAAAAGGTTGATATGAGCGCGTTCGGCGGAGTGATAGGTAGCGGCGCATTCCAGAACAGCGCAGTTAAGATTGTGAATTTCGGCTCTACGAAGGCGATAGGCAGCAATGCGTTTGCAAATACGGAAGCTCCCATTTTCATAATACCTGCAAGCGTTGAGAGCATAGGCGACGGCGCTTTCAATAGCAAAAAGTTGGTTGAGATTGATTTTGCGGGTGCGTTCCCCGAGCTTGGTTCAAGTGTATTTGGAAACGGCACTGCAAATAGCGAAATAAACATCATTGCTTCAAGCGAGGCTTGGGAAGCTCTCATTAAAGACGCCTCATCCGACGTTTTCGAAAGCGCGGTGTCGGAGGTTTTGGGAATTTCCACAAAAGCAAATTCATTCTATATTCAGGCTACCGCAGAGGAAATTGCCGATAGTCTTGCAATTGTAGGCGAATATGGCTTGAAGAACGAACAGAAGATTGTTTACAGAGGCTTCGGTCTTTACGCGGCATTGTTTGACTTTGAGGACAGCTCGACGGAGATTGCGCGTATATACGACGATACGCACTTCTACCTCGCAAACGAAGATGATTTGAGAGATACGTTTATCTTTGATAACAAAGCGAAACAAGTTTCAAAGCTTAATATGAATGCAAACGGCGAAACCATTTTCGACGGCGTTTTGTATGACTATCAAGGCACGGCGTTTGCGTATATCGTACCGAGCGACGTGACGGAGATTGCTTCGGGCGCGGTACAGGATAACGAGTACATTGCGTTCTTGGTGCTTGGTGATAGCGTAACGACGATTGGTGACGAAGCGTTTGTCAACGGCGGACTTATGAGCGTGCGTTTTGGCGAGAATTTGCAATATATCGGTGCAGGCGCATTCCTCAATCAATATTATCTCCTTGAAGCGATTTTCGCGGGTGATGAAGCGCCCGAAATTGGTACTGCGGCATTCTGCAATATCTATGAATTGAAAACGGGTAGCTATTTTGTGCCGACCTTTATGTTCAACGAATTCACCGAGGACGAAGAATACTCTTACATTTATACCAAATACTCTTACAGCAGTGAAGAGGATATGGCACCTTGGTTGGAGGCTTTCAACGCGACTCTCGTAGGAATTGATTTGGTTCCTGTCGAAAGCGAAATTGCATATTACGCGGGTGCGGGCGGCTTGTTCAATACGCTCAAAACCACGCTTGGCTATACCTTGGGCTATGAATACGAGTTGCCGTTCGGCACGCTGATTATGTCGGGTACTACGCAGTACAGCGGCTATGCTATCATCGTGTTCGACGAGGATAGCGATTATGAGGGAACGTCGTTCGTCTACTTCCAAGACGCAATCGGCTACGGCGGAACCGTTGACGCGGATAAATCACTCAAAAAGATTACGGTGACTTACGGCGCTACGGAAGAGGATGATTTGCTGACGTTCGTCGTTTACGGCAGATTCAACTCCGAGGGCAAGTTCGTTGCCCGCGGCGAAGAGGGCGGCGCGCACGGCTCGCTTGACGGTGATTTGCTTTATCTGGACGGCTTTGGTAGGTACGCATTGTTCGCGGCAGACGGTTCTATCGATGACGGTACGTATGAGATGGATGAAAATACGATAAACCTTTCAAGCGGCTTGGCCGCAACGTTCGACAGCGCAACGAATAAGGTTACGTTTGACGGTAACGAACTTGAAAAATCCGTCGGCGAGGAAGCTGGCGTCTATTACGACCTTAAAAACGATATGAAGCTCGAACTTGACGGAAAACCGTTTAAGACGAATGACGGCAACTTCTACGGTACGCTTAAATTCACTTATGGCGGTGAGGTTTACGAATACGGTTACTTCTTCGGTAGCAGTAGCGTTACGCTGTACTTCGATTACGTAAACGGCGAGAACTTCCAATATATCACCTATACGAGAGTAAGCGACGAGTATATCTTCGCAGGAAGAATCACTCTCGGAGATAACGAAGAGGTGTACGTACAGTTTAACGTCGAGTCAAGAGGCATTGCGGGTACGTTCACAAATGAGAACGGCGATACTATTGAGCTTGACGGCTTTGCGGGCGCTACGCTGACAATCGGTGATGATGAGGCTGTCAAGGGTACGTATAGCTTCTTCGGCGATACGACAAACATACTCGTGCTTGTTGGTGAGGACGCGCATATTGCGCTTCTCGATACCGACGATATGACCTTTGCATATCCTACCGCTCCCGAAGCAGGAGTCTGGTACGTTGCGGATACCACCGCAAAAGGCTTGTATTTTGACGGCGAAGGACACTCGATTTACCGTTACAGCAGTTACTTCTATCAAGGTACGTATGAGTACGATTCGGAAACCAATCAAATTAAGACTACTGTGAGAGAACAGTATCCCAATGCAAATACTTGGGGTTCGCTGAATTTTGATGACGGATATGGTTTGACGGTATTAGCCGCTTCATACAGCACGACTTCTTTGACACTCATAAGCAAGTCACCGTTTATCAAAATAGGTTCATACGGTCTTAACGCGTCCGCTTCGGTTTACGGTGCATTCATTCAGGCTAATGGCACTGCAAAAGAGAAACAGATTACAGCATCGGTATATCTTACGGAAGATTTTGCGTTGATAAAGATTGGATATAGCAGTTCAGAATATACCGCAATTCCTACATCTCAATTTGTTGACGGCGCGACGGTACAGGCAACAGCAACGGACTGGGAGTGGATATCAGGTGTTAAAACAGGCATTACCGTTGACATTACCGTTTCAATATCCGACGGAAAGTATACTTTCAGTATGCAAGTTGCTGATTATTATGACAGAATCGCAACGGCAACCTATACAAACGCAAGCAACAAGACCGTAGTGGCAAAAGTTTATACTCTCGTGGAGAATGGCACTGAGTACGCTGCCGTTATAAATGACGCATCGTATCCAAACTTTGTGGCTGGCGGTGCGATTACCGCAGATAATTGTGCCTTTACCGAGAGTGATAACGGTGCATATGTCAAAGTCGGTGAAGAGTACGTTTTGTATAATGAAGAAGAGTTCAGCGGAGAGCAACGTTATAGTTGTACGGTTACGTTTACTACGGAAACGTCAAGCAAAATTACCACTACGACTATCACGAACTATGGAGATGTAAACGTTGTTGTAACTCAAACGGAAACGAAGAAATAATAGAGTTAAACAACAGATTGCAAACTCAAATCAAAAAAGACGACCACCCATTATTGGGTGGTCGTTCATTTTCGTGCGTATCCCGCACCGCCGTGTGACGCCATTTTATAAACCCGCGGTATAGCAGGGTGGGTTAATGCTGCCGTGCAGTATCTGTCTTCCACTGATATAATGAGGCCTGACATCTCCGCATATATTCGGACCCGCAATCCCTTATAAAATTTGTGGTTCAAAACAAAGCGCCATCACGTACATAGCAGGATTTGCTATTTATAGTATAGCCGCTTACACGCCAAATTACAATACCC
Source organism: uncultured Clostridia bacterium (assembly GCA_947174215.1). GTDB lineage: Bacteria > Bacillota > Clostridia > Christensenellales > CAG-917 > CAG-475. The sequence goes on along the minus strand of CAMWIB010000024.1, from coordinate 6,946 downwards.
AAATTTTTGCAATCGCGCAATTTGTTATTATTGATTACTGTATGATATCCAATCGCATAGTTGAACTATTCTTTGAATGATGGCTTTCAATCGCACAATTTGTACTTTTCTTTGCGGCTGAGGGCTTGAAATAGCGGATAATTTATGTTAATATTACCATATTAGTAATTAAAAGGGGAGTTTTATGAAGCTCAATCTCAAAGCAAAAACAATAATATCAATCGCGCTCTTCGTGGTGATATTCGTCACGCTTATCCTCATCGCTTCGTTTTGCGATTTTAAGATAAGCCAGCTTCTCACAAAAGGCGTATTGGAAAATGGCGAATACTTCGCTCATGATTTCTTCGGCGTTATGCTTGAAAGCGTGGGTTGTATCCCAATCTATCTGATGATAGCGTTTATACTGTGCGTGCTGTTTTGGAGTTGCCTCAAACTCTGGAACAAGAAGCCGTATAATATCATCTGTGCGGTCGTGTGCGCTATCGGCGTAGTCGTGGCGTGCTGGATAGCGATTAAGGATAGCGCAGGCTATATCTTCGAGCATACGCTTGCAAGGACGGGCGATATCGCAGGCAATCTGGAAGCCGTAGATAAGTTTGAACACAGTATGGCAGTGTACGGCGTTGAAGCGGTGTTCGCGCTCGTTATGGGTGCGCTTGCAATACTTGCTACGATGCACTTCAACAAGGACGTACTCAAAAAGCTTCTCATTTTCTCGCTTGCGACGGCCGCGGCAGTTGCGCTTGCAAACGTTCTCATTATGATAATCAAGAATCCTGTCGGTAGAATGAGATTCAGAGCAATCAACTCCGATTTGGGTCAACAGCTTATCAACGATAGCACGAGCGGAGTAAAGGGCTTTACCGCGTGGTACGTTTCAAACGGACAGCCTGCGCAGGGTGTGCTTGAAAGTTTTGAAAAGACGTACGGCGTGACGGACGCATTCAAGTCATTCCCGTCAGGTCACACCTGTTCGGCGGGTACGATGTACGCGCTTATAATGATTCCTACGCTGTTTGGCTATAACGGCAAAAAGGAAAAGCTTGGTGCTACGATTGCTTGCTGGGCTGTGCCTGTCGTATACACGATGCTCGTTGCTATAAGCAGAATTATGGTTGGCGCGCACTATATGAGCGACGTCACGTTCGGCGGCACGCTGTCGTTCGTATGCGTCATAATCGCGTGGGAAATCTTCATCTGCAAGGGTAGCCACTTCTTTGCGCTGTTCCCCAAGCTTCAAAAGGTCAAGGCAACGGATAACGCAAATACCGAGGTTGACGGCGATGTAAACGATGGCGAAGAGCATACGCTTGACAGTGCGGAAACGCATGAAAACTCATTTAACGCTGTAAATATTGACAATGAAATGGAGTTTCCGTCGCAGGCAGATAGCGGAGTAGACGAGCAAGCTACGGAAAGCGTCGTTGCCGAGAGTGACAGCGCAGAGCAATAACTTACAATAGTTCAAATCAAGCCGTGGCATAATTTATTATGTCACGGCTTATTTATAGCGAAGACGGCAATCACAAATTTTATGACAGCTCGCGGCGATTTACCGCGAGTGAAATATTGTTATAATATTATCCGTATAAGGCTAAATCTTGCATTGACAGCGGCGATTGAAAAGCGACTGTAATAGGCAAGCAATATGTGAGTAGGTTAAATATGAATACGTGCTATACGTACTTTTCAATTAAAGGCAACTTTGAGCCTGATGACATAACGGAGATTCTCGGACTTCACCCGTTTGAAAGTCATAAAGAGGGCGAGAGCAGAGCGCGCGGAAACGGCGTATATTCTTGCTCGACTTGGAATTTTGGTAGATGCAATGAGTACAACGTAAACGTCAACGAGCAGATAAGGAAAACCATTTCGCCACTGCTCGACAAAATTGAATTGCTAAAACATATAAAGGATAAATACGCAGTTGATTTCTATATTGAGGTAGTCCCCGAAATACACGTAGGCGAGTCTGTTCCTATACTTGGATTAGATTTGGATATAATTGATTTTTGTCACGAAACGCGCACCGTGGTTGATATCGATATGTATGTTTTAGAGCAATGCGACAGCGCCGATTGATTAGCGCTTGCGACTACGGTTGATGGCAATAAATGCAAATTTAGCAAATTGGGATAAATCAGTTGCAAGAAGTTTTATAATATGTTATATTTGATGTGCGCCGGTGTGGTGAAACTGGCAGACGCGCTGGACTCAAAATCCTGTGGACTAATCATCCGTGTCGGTTCGAGTCCGACCACCGGCACCACGAACGACCTAATTCGAATACTTGTTCGAGTTAGGTCGTTTTGTTTTTATCATTGAATTTATGATTGATTTGGCAAATACATTTGATATAATTATATACTCATAACGATATACATAGGTGAAAGTATGAGCGATTTATATGAAAAATATCTTGACTATATTCAAAGTTATTCAAGTAGTTTTTATGACCTATATAATGGGGATAAAATTGATAATTTCTATGGTATAGGGATAGTTTTTAGTAATTTGTTAGAATTGATTATAAAGTTTTGTATCTTAAATTATGATGGATATATTGAGAATTGGACTGTAGAGGGATTTGAAATTGGAAAACATGATGTTATAGCTTTAATTAAAGATAAACAAACAGAGCATGAATTTTTATCATTGGGAATTACAAGCGAGGAATACAATCAATTTGTATTACAAATTGAAAAAATTCAATCGCTATTGGGGACTAAAGATTTCTCATTTGCTTTTAGATATCCGTGTGATAAAAGAAATAATATTTATTTAGCTGATTTCCAAGATATTATTAAAAATGAGATTATAGAGCAAATGAAAATATGCATAGATAGTGCCATGGATATTCTTTTTGAACATTCGATGGCAGTCTTAAAGAATCTTATGGATTACAGGAAAAAGGCCTTAAAATTTTTTAAACAGAACAAGTGATTATTTTAATATTGACTCAATCTAAATAATTAAATTGTAAATATTATTTTTATTTTTTGCGTATAAGGTTTATCTTTGCAAATCCAGTTTTGGATTATGGTTGTGGTTTTGCAGTAAAAAGAAAAGCCCGAATTTTCATTCGGACTTGTTGTAATGGGGCTGTTGAAATATATCTCTATTTTGTCATCGTACAAAACTATTTCTTTTATCAAAAAGTTAATGAGCAGTTTAGGTTCTAATCTTAATGCTTGCTCATAGTAGGCGAGTATATCTTGCTTGGATAGTTTGACAACTGTTTTGCTTTTTTCAATCAATATTTGTCGTTCTAGTTCTGCCTGTTGTTGTTCTAACTCTTGCAGTCGCTTGTTTGTAGTGGCGGATATTATCCCTTGCTCAATGGCGGATACAAGATTGGTTAATGCGGTTTCAATTTGCTTTTGCTGTTTGGTTAAGAGACTTAGTTCGGTATTAGATGATAGCTGTGATTCTTGTCGTTTAAGCAGCTCATTCACGATCTTGTCTTTAATCTCAGGTTTACTCAATTCACCAATCACGGTATTTATTACTAACTCTTCTAAAACATCTTTACGGATAACGGATTTAGTGCAGTCAGTTCTATGCATCTTTCTGCCGTTGCATTTATAGTAATAAATTTTCTCACCTCGCTTTGTCGTTCCGCTTTCGCCGTTAATTGACTCTCCACAGTACCCGCATTTTATCTTTTGTCTTAATAGGTAATCTGCTTTTACGCTGTGTTTTCCGTATTTGTTCTTTTCAACGATTGCACGGACTTTATTGTATATATCTTGCGGTATCAGAGCAGGGTACATATTATCTATAACTTCGTCTTCGTGTTTGTATATGCCGGAATACTTTTCGTTTGCTAAAATCCCATAAACTGTGTGACTGGCAAACGGCTTGCCTTTATACAATATCCCTCGATTTGTTAAACCCGCAATGATTTCTCTAACACATACACCTATTGAGTATTGCTCATATATGTATCGGACGATTTCAGCAGTGTTTTCATTGATAACAATTTTGCGGTTTTCTACTTTATACCCATACGGAACGCCACCGCCTTGATAAAGTCCTTTCATTCTCGTTTCTCGCATACCACGCTTAACCTTTTGAGAGAGTTCGGCAGAGTAATATTCCGCCATGCCTTCAAGCATACTTTCAAGGATAATCGCTTCTGGGCTGTCTGGGATATACTCCATAGCGGAAATAACTTTTATGCCATTGTCTTTCAGAGTTTTCTTGTGCATAGCCGTTTCATACTTATTGCGAGAAAATCTATCTAACTTGTATACAAGCACGTAATCCCATTCACGACGGCTACTGTCTTTAAGCATACGCTGAAAGTCGGGGCGGTTGTCGTTTGTTCCTGTCATCGCTCTGTCTATGTAGGTGTTGAGTATTATGATATCGTGAGACTTAGCGTATTCCTCACAAACGTGAAGCTGACCTTCGATAGACTGCTCGGACTGGCTGTCACTGGAATATCTTGCATAGATTACTGCCTTTTTCATTGCTTGTTTTGTTTGCTCCTTTGATTTTAGTTTGTCTTTCGACGGGAAGCGGTTAAACGGAAACGCTTAGTTTGCATATCATTGCTTATCTGCACAACTTGTCGTCAAGGGTTGCAGACAGCAATGCATTTACCCTTGACGGCAAGAGCGATTTCGTTTACGCTCCCGACAGGAAAGACAAAGAAAACTACTCCTCATTGTTTATTAGATTTTGTTTGTGCAATTCGAGAATACGAGTCAGCAAAGTGATATAGAATAAGCGTCGCTCACTTTCGCTTATAGACTCTAAACTAACATCGTTTATAATCTCGATTTGCATTTGATTTGTCTGTTTCATTTATAACCTCGTGTTTTGTTTTCGTGATGTGATGGTAACAAATCCAGTTTGCCGATACAAGGAACTAAACCAAACGTAATCCCAACAAATACCCGATGTAAATCCAACATTGCTACAACATAAACTCAACGTAAATACGATATAACATTACGAGTAACAGTTGCCACTTATGGACTTTACCTATTTTGATACATCGTTGACCAGTTTTAGCCAAAGCAGATTTGTTATGATAAAATCATACACAAAAAATAATGTAAGAAGCGAGTATGTGAATTGGTAGTTATGGAGGTAATTTGTAAGATTTGGGAAGGTAAATGATGGTTAGTTGGAGGTGTTTGGAGATTTATGGTCGTTGGAATAAGGAAGAAATAGCACCCGCTTTATAACATAGCGAAAAGATTTACAAGGAAATATGCAGATACACAGGGAAGAAAACTGATTAAACTGACAATGGAATTAAAAAAACTGCTCAAAGAAAAAGAAATTTGAAAGAGCAAAACATTAGCGAGAGAGCTTGCAAGCGGGATAGCGCAAGCCTCTCGTTTTGCTCTATATTCTAGATTTGAGTTTTTTATTTTCAGTTCAGTTGGCGTGTGCTTGTCGTGCGTGCGCGCATGCGCACGCACTCGTTTCAAGACAAGCACACGTCTAACGACTAAATAAAAAATTTTGGTGCAGTTTTGGTACAAGTCTTTGGACTATCAAATGGCGCATTTCGTAGGTGCAATTTTGCTATAATTTAGCACTTTGCGCTTAAGTTTCTTTTATGCTATTATTTTAAGTGACATAATTAGTCAGTAGGAGTACAAATGGAAAGTTTCGGTACATTTATAAGATATATACGCAAAAGCAAGGGAATTACACAAGAGCAAGTGGCGGAGAAACTTAATATCGTTTCACCTGTTTTGAGCAAATGGGAAAATGATAAAGGTATGCCGTCTTTGGATATGCTGTGCAAGCTTTGTAATATTTATGAAGTCAGCATAGAAGAGTGTATTGCGGCACAAAAGTTCGACGGTAAAATTGAATTGCCGCCAGAAGATTTTGATGCGAATAAGTTAGGCGAGAATATAAAGGCGTTGCGCTTAAAGAATAATTGGTCGCAGTCAGACGTTGGAAAACAACTTTTTGTAAGTTCACAAACCGTGAGCAAATGGGAGTCTGGCAAACTTGCATCCGCCGAGACCTTGGTTGAGCTTGCAAAGCTTTACGGTGTTTCAACTGCACAGTTGCTGGGGGATTCTAATTTTTCTACACCTGTAGAAACAAGGCTCGCTGTAGTTAATAATAGCGGTAAAACAACAGCAGTTGTATCAAATAAGCGCAGGAAAGTCACCGTTATTGCAATCGCTATTGTAGCCATAATTATTATTGGCTGTATTTGGGGGTTGACATTGGGCTTAAAAGTTAACGATATTCCTACAGGAGGAGATAATAGCAGTCAAACAAGTGGAAATTTGAATCCGTCAGATAATAATGGCTTTGAACAAAATCCTTCGCAGGGCGATGGTAACGAAACCAACGATAACACAAACAAGCCGTCATCAGGGGACAACGGCGATACGGATGTGGAACCTGAAAAACCCGATGAGTCCAAGGAACCGGAACCGCCTATTGAGAAACCTTCTGATCCTGAACCCGAATCGGAATATGTATATCCATCAAACAGCAGAGAGGTTATAGCTGGATATAATGATATAGTTTATAAGAACGGACAATTTTCAGATATACACCAAGGCATGGATTTTGCTGCGGAAATCGGTGACGAGATATATGCGCCGTTTGACGGGATTATAAGGAACACTGGAAGAGATATCTGGGAGGGTGTGTATGTTGCAATCGAACACATGGATATAGACCTTGAAGCGAGATTTGAGGGAATTACTTTGATTGAGGATTTGAGGAAGTATTCGGAGGTAAAGAAAGGGCAACTGATAGGATATGTTTCGGAAGATTTAGGAAGCAAATGTGAACAACATGAGCATAGCTATTTCCATTTTGAAATATTGGTAGATGGTGAACTTTGGGGTGGGACTGGAAACAGCGTTGATCCAAGAGATTTCTTGCCGAAATCGGAACATGTGATATTTTATTTCCCATCTCAAAGTCGGGATGTGGTCGGAAAGTATATGCA
>CAMWIB010000023.1 GCA_947174215.1 uncultured Clostridia bacterium | reverse complement strand
AAATAAAGATTATTTACAGACAAAACAATTATTCAGTGAATGTTGCATTTTTTTTATAAAGTGGTATACTAAGTGTGCTGATATCATTACAAGAGCCAACCTATGGAGAAAACTATGAAAGGAATCATTTTGGCAGGAGGAAAAGGAACAAGGCTTTATCCTTTGACCATAGCCGTATCTAAACAGCTTTTACCGATTTATGACAAACCGCTAATTTATTACCCCATCTCTATTCTAATGTTGGCAGGAATTAAAGAAATACTGATTATTTCATCCCCTGAATCAATAGACCAATACCATTCGCTTCTCGGGGACGGTTCGACACTTGGAATAAGCTTTTCATACGCCGTACAAGACAGACCGAGAGGACTTGCCGATGCGTTTATCATCGGTGAAGAATTCATTCAAGATGATGACGTTTGCTTAATTCTTGGGGACAATGTCTTTTACGGACAAAATTTCAGTTCTACCCTATTGGAAGCAATGAAAAACAATAGCGGTGCAACAATTTTTGGATATCCAGTTAAAGACCCGAGAGAATTTGGCGTAGTAGAATTTGACAAAGACAATAACGTTATATCTATTGAAGAAAAACCCGTAAATCCAAAATCCTCTTACGCTGTCCCCGGTCTTTATTTTTACGACAACAGCGTTGTGGAAATCGCAAAAAACGTCAAGCCATCCGAAAGAGGCGAGATAGAAATTACATCAATAAACAACGAATACTTGCGCAGAAAACAACTGAAAGTTGTTCCAATCGGACGGGGTACAGTTTGGCTTGATACAGGCAGTCCAAGCGGAATGATGCAGGCTGCAACGTACGTTGAGGTTGTACAAAACAGACAAGGTTTATATATTGCCTGTCTTGAAGAAATCGCTTGGAGAAACGGCTTCATCTCTACCAATCAGCTTATTGACCGCGGTAAAGCACTTGAACAAACCGAATACGGTCAGTACTTACTTCACATAGCAAAGGCAGGAAAATAATTATGAAAATATTTGTCACTGGCGGCGCCGGTTTTATTGGTAGTAACTTTGTTTATTATATGCTAAAAAAACATGCGGACTATGACATCGTTTGTCTTGACGCTCTTACCTATGCGGGAAACGTAGCGACTCTAAAAGAAGCTATGAAAAACCCGCATTTCAAATTTGTAAAAATCGACATTACAGACAGAGAAAACGTATTTAAGCTTTTTGAAGCAGAAAATCCAGATATAGTTGTCAATTTCGCGGCTGAAAGCCACGTTGATAGGTCAATAATTAGTCCGGAAGTTTTTTTGCGTACGAATATACTCGGCACACAGGTGCTTATGGACGCTTGCAGAAAATATAAAACCAAGCGTTTCCATCAGGTATCGACAGACGAAGTTTACGGTGATTTGCCTCTTAATAGACCAGATTTGTTTTTCACAGAAACCACCCCTATTCACACGTCAAGCCCATATTCGGCGTCAAAAGCCTCGGCGGACCTTTTGGTTCTTGCCTACCATCGCACATATAAGTTGCCCGTAAGCATTTCAAGATGTTCAAATAACTATGGACCGTATCATTTTCCTGAAAAGCTTATACCTTTAATGATTACGAATATATTCCACAATAAGCCTCTTCCCGTTTATGGCGACGGCAAAAATGTGCGAGATTGGTTGTACGTGGAAGACCACTGCTCTGCTATTGATTTAATAATCCATAATGGCAAGGTAGGTGAAATTTATAATATTGGCGGACACAATGAAAAAACCAATCTCGAAGTAGTTAATACAATTATAAGTACGTTGGGCAAAGGTGAAATTGAATTTGTCACCGACAGAGCCGGACACGACCGTAGATATGCGATTGACCCAACCAAAATTCATGAAACTCTCGGATGGTTGCCAACCACATCATTTGAAGAAGGAATTAAGCGCACCATTAAGTGGTACGTAGATAATAAAGAGTGGTGGGAAAATATTCTTAGCGGTAAATATCAGGAAGATAACGATAACGTTACGTATTCATCAATATGAATCCACTCATTACTGTTGTAACACCGTCGTATAACAATGCGGCAACAATCTTTAATACGATAGATTCTGTTTTAGCACAGAGTTACCCTTCTATTCAGTATATTATCTCTGATGACCACTCTGAAAATTTCTGTCGTAGCGAGATTGAAAATTATATTGCTAACAATAACCGTGGAAACCTTGTTGAATTTTTAGTGTTACAAACAGATAAAAACTGCGGTATCAGTGGAAATCTAAACTATGCTCTCAGCCACGCTACGGGACATTATATTTTCAATCTTGCGGCGGACGACACATTCTATTGTGATACTATAATAGAAGAATGGGTGCAAGAATTTGAGAAAAGCGGCGCACAGGTTATCACGGCACTACGGGCTGTTTGCGACAAAGACTTAGAAAACGTGCTTTACATCGCACCCTCTGCAAAAGAAATTGAGATTATTAAAAGCTCTACTCCGTCAGAACTGTTCGAGGCAATGAGCGGACATAATATGATTTTTGGCTGTTGTACGGCTCGCACAAGACAAAGCTACGAGCTGATAGACGGATATGATGAGCAATATCCACAAATTGAAGATTACCCTTCTAATATGAAGCTATTGCGTAATAACGTTCCTATTCTCTTTTGGGATAGAATCGTAGTAAACTATCGCATAGGTGGTATTAGTAGCTCGGAACGTATAAATAACGCCTACTTGGAAGTGTCCGACAAGATATTTAATAACGAAATACTTCCGTATTCTAACAACAAAAAAAATGCAAAAAAACAATATAAATTATGGCGCAATAATACCATTTGGCTAAGAGATAAACAACTCATTAGTAGCCGACATAAAGACAACAATACTAAATTGAATAAAACTGTATCATTATTGGCGACCGGTGCCAAGCACCCGCTAACAGCGTTTAGAAAGCTGATAGAAAGGAGTAAAAATGGACATAAAAAAGATTGATTTTCAAAAACACGGTGACGACAGGGGTATGCTCGTCGTTGCAGAATATGAGAAAGAAATTCCGTTTATTGTAAAACGGATATATTATATTTACGATGCAGATTCAGATACGAAGCGCGGATTCCACTCTCACAAAAATTTGCAACAGATATACATTGCAATACACGGTAGTTGCAAAGTAAAACTAACCGATGGGAAGGAACAACAAATCATTTGTTTGGATAATCAAGCGGAAGGCTTATACATAGGACACAACGTTTGGCGTGAAATTTACGATTTCTCATCAGATTGCGTTTTGCTTGTCTTAGCCTCTGAGAAGTATTCAGAAGACGATTATATCCGTACTTACGAGCAATTTGAACAATCACAAGTGAATAGCTAATTTTTATTTGAATTGATATCTAAACCTGTTTACTAATTTTATTTTGCAAAATGAGGGAATTCACTTCTCTCTCGGATTCCCCACAAAACGTCCCTGTTTTGCGGGGTATTTTTACAACGCAATAAAATTATCAAATTACGCAAAATGGAGCAATTCACTTGCTCCATTTTGCCCCTTATGAGCTTGCGCTTATAGCACACTTCGTGTGTTTGCACTTTGCTTGCCTTAATACTACACGCATATAACACACGGGTGTGCGTGCCGAAGCTGGGGTCCCCGCTAAACGTCCCCGTTTTGTGGGGTAAAAGCGAGGCATAACGTCTGGCGCAAATAAATTACTTCGTTCCAAATAGACGGTCGCCCGCGTCGCCAAGACCCGGCACGATGTAGCCTACGTTATTCAAGGCGCGGTCGAGCGTTGAAACATAAATCTTGACGTCGGGATGAGCTTCGGTAACAGCTTTAATACCCTCGGGTACGCCGATGATGTTCATAAGACGAATTTCTTTACAGCCGCGCTTTTTGAGGAACTCTATTGCGGCAACCGCGCTTCCGCCTGTTGCAAGCATCGGGTCGAGCAAAATTGCAATGCTGTTCTCTATGCCCTCTGGCAACTTGCAGTAGTACTCGTGCGGTTCAAGCGTTTCCTCGTCACGGTACATACCGATATGACCTACTCTTGCAGTTGGGAAAAGCGTATGCACGCCGTTGACCATACCGATACCCGCACGGAGAATGGGTACGATTGTGACAGCGTTATCCGCAACCATAGTCTGCTCCGTCATTTCAAGCGGGGTCTTGACCATAACCTTCTTTGTAGGCACGTCCTTAAACGCCTCGAACACCATAAGAGTTGTTATCTCCTCTACCAACTCTCTGAATTCCTTCATAGTGGTTCTTTCATCGCGGAGTATTGCAACCTTATGCTGAATGAGCGGATGATTGAAAATTGTAACGTTTGGATATTGATTCATAATTCACCTCTTATGTTCTAATAATTTATTGTCACAAGCACACGAAGTGTGTGGCATTCGGCGCTATAATTCGTGCGCGAAGCGCACAAGCAAGCAAAAGATTGCGCGAAACATTTCTGTTGTTTACAACGATTGTTTGAATTGATAGCAAGCAAGCTTTTGCGCGGTAGCAAGTAAAAAATCAAGTTATGCCTTAGGACTTGCATACTTGTATGCGAGTCCTTGGCATTTACTTCGATTTTTTACTTTGTTCCAAATACACGGTCGCCAGCATCTCCAAACGCAGTAACGATATAACCGTGTTCGTTGAGCGGTGCGTCCGCGTAATGCGCAACGAATATCTTGATGTCGGGATGCTGAGATACCACTCTCTTTATTCCCTCGGGTGCGGCGATAAGGCAAAGAAGCTTGATATTCTTAAAGCCGCGCTTCTTTATCATCTCGATAGCCGCCGCCGCAGAGCCGCCTGTTGCAAGCGCGGGGTCAACCACTATGCACTGTCCGTCAGCGCAGTCCATTGGCAGTTTGCAATAATACTCGTGCGGTTCAAGTGTTTCCTCGTCGCGGTAAAGACCGATATGTCCTATCTGCGCGTTGGGGAAAAGTGCGGTGAGTCCGTCTACCATACCAAGTCCCGCGCGGAGAATGGGAACGATTGCAATCTTCTCCTCTACAACCGGTGACATAAATTTGGAAAGCGGAGCCTGTATCTCCACCTTGGTGGTGGGCAAATCGCGGAAAGCCTCGTAGCCCATGAGCATAGCTATCTCGGAAACAATCTCTCTGAATTCTTTGGTCTTTGTAGTTACGTCACAAAGGTGTGTAATCTTGTGTGCGATGAGCGGATGGTCCATCACCACGACGTTCTTCATAAAATCTTCCATAGTAAAAACTTCCTTTTTTGAAGTGTGGCGAGCAATACTGCTCGCCACATCGCATTGACTATATTTTAATTCAATTATTCTTGCGTGTCAATATCGGGATGCAAATCCGCCGCCGCTTCGTCCATAAACGGATTCTCTTCCACCGCGCTTTCGGTTTCCTCCGTCACATCGCCATCCTCGCCTTCTGCGAGTTTCTTTTTCTTGCTTACGTAGTGAGTGAAGATGTTGATGAGAACACCTACGATAAGAGCAACAGCCAAAGCCGTGATTTGAACAGCAGGACCACCGGTCAAATCGTTCTTGCCGAAGTCAAGCGTAATTCCGCCGATACCGATGACGAGGATTGCCGCAACGGGATAGAGATTCTTGTGGTCGTTGAGGTCAACCTCGCGGAGCATATTAAGACCGCTGACAGCAATGAAGCCGTACAGAGCTATACACGCGCCACCGATTACGCACTTGGGAAGCATATTGATTATTGCAACGAACGGTGAGAAGAAGGAAATCAACATACAGCCGATAGATGCAATCAAAATCGTAGAGGTTGAAGCGTTTCTCGTAAGAGCTACACAACCGATAGACTCACCGTAAGTGGTATTTGCGCAACCGCCGAAGAATGCGCCGACAGCAGAACCTACACCGTCACCGAAGAGCGTGTTGTGAAGACCCGGGTCTGTGAGGATATCCTTGCCAACGATGTTGGAAATGTTCTTGTGGTCGGAGATGTGCTGAGCAAGCTCGACAACTGCAATCGGGATGAAGAGCAATGCGATATTGCCAACCGCAGTGCCGTCCAAATTACGGTGTACTCCGTTTACGCTATCTTCTATTGCCTTTATTATCGTGAACTTCGGATAATCAAGGAAGCTTTGGAAGCGAATAGGCTTGAAGCAGTCAACGATTGGCGTGAAGTCAATTATACGCAATGCGTTCTGTGCGTTGCTACCGTTTGGTGCGGCATAACTGAATGCCGTGAAGAACAGTGCGACACCGAAGCCTGCGCCTATACCGATAATAAACGGAATGAGCTTAGCCGTCTTTTTGCCCTTTATAGAAGCAAAGACAATCATAAAAAAGGTGAACAAACCAATCAGAACAGCGAGGATATTGTAATCACTGCCGCCGTTTGCCATAGTCCAGCTACCTGCCGTACCCGAAAGGGACAAACCGATGATTGCGAGGATAGGTCCGATGATGACGGGAGGAAGGAGCTTGTGAATCCATTTCGAACCGACGAATTTAATCACAACACCAATGATGACGTACACGAGTGCCGCGAATACGACGCCGATGATAAGTCCCCAATATCCATAGTTTTGCGTTGCAACTGCGCACAATGCGCCAAGGAAGGTAAACGAGCTTCCAAGGAATACCGGACTCTTAAATCTTGTGAAGAGCAAGTACACCACCGTACCTGCACCCGCACCAAACAATGCCGCCGCAGGGTCACAATAAAGTCCTGCCGCCGACACGAGAATCGGCACGAGCAAGGTTGCCGCCATAATGGCGATAATCTGTTGCAAAGCAAACACGATGTTTTGCTTAAACGGAGGTCTGTCTTTGATACCGTAGACGAGTTCCATAATTTGCTATCTCCTTAAAATAGTTTTAGTCATAATAAAAACCTTGTCCGCGCGAAACGCAAACAAGGTGAAACCATCAAATACACGTAAACTGCCCTATCATCTTGTCGGCATCTCGTACCGCTCTTAAAGATTTTTCGCACTGATGATAGCATTCTATATATTAAGATGTCAAATAAATTCCGACAAATACCGACAATTTTTTTATACGGACTTTACAACCATATAGTTTGACAAAGCGAAAATTTGTTGGGATAATATCTATAACCTCACTTTGGAGAACTCAAATGAAAAAAATTCTCGTAAGCGCATGCCTTATGGGCTACAACTGCCGCTATGCAGGAGATAACTGCAAAAATCAAAAACTCGTAGACCTCAGCAATGAAAACGTACTCATACCCGTATGCCCAGAGCAGTTGGGCGGACTCTCTACTCCCAGACTTCCCGCCGAGCGCGTAGGAGATAGAATTATTGCAAAAGGCGGCAAGGACGGAAGCGAGGACTATAACCGCGGGGCTGATTTTGCAGTAGAGATAGCAAAGAAAAACAACGTTGACTTCTGCATAATGAAATCAAAAAGCCCCTCTTGCGGTAAAGGCGTTATATACGACGGCACGTTTACCGGCGGCAAAACCCAAGGCAACGGCGTAACCGTAGACAAACTTTTGCAAGCGGGGTTTAAGGTGATAAGCGAAAACGACTTATAATTATTCTTCTATTACTTTACAGCCTATCCTACACAGAGTGTTTCGGTCGGCATTTCTAAAATGGAAACTACGCCTTCTACATTTCTATTCGCAAAATCAACCAATAGATTTCGAAGCTCGTGCCTTAGAAGATTTACTTTTGAATCATAAAGCTTTCCCCCGACGTTCAACCGCAACGTTACAACCGCTTTATCGTCCTCAAACGCAGTCGCCTCTAAGAATACAATTCCGCATATATTTGGAATATATTCTAATATAATATTATTAGAATTTATTTTTAACACATTCAGTGCATTCAACAAATCATTCAAATTTGGTTTCATAACCTCATAATCATTTTCGCTATTGTGAACGCTCAACTTTACTTGAACCTCACGCTTTTTCGTATTATTTCGCTTTTTCGTATTGCTACTTTTATTTTTCTGCGTATTCGGAAAGTATTGAGGATAATCGTCTATACTGTAACCCAACGGCTTCATAATGCAATTTAACTCGTCAAGTGCATCACAAAGAGCATTATGTAATTCATCCTCTATGCAACCGGTCAAGAGTTTTTTCATCGGGTCAACGCCATAATTTTTTTTCAATCGCCCGGTACCACAACAATCCTCTGCTCTTATTTTTTTGTTATATTGACGATAAGCCGCAATGCGCATTATGTCATACCAAGCAAAAGTATTTAACTCCGGCAAATGCTTGTAGTCGAACGCGGCATTATAGGCAAATATTTTTGTCACATCGTTTCTTTGCAAGCAATCCAAAATATCTGCTATCGCTTGTTCTCGACTGCATTCACGCGTATCGCACTTTATATAATGCGGCAATTCAAACGGTGCATACCAGTACCATCCGCCAACTTCAATTTCTGGTACAAGCGTATAGTACTTCAATTCGCACTCTTCAAACGTACCGTCCAATGCAATAACCATACCTATTGACATAACCTTATTCTTCATATTAGTTTCAGTATCAATTACGGCAAACTTTTCCATTTCATTTCCCTCGTATAAAAAAAATTGCATAATTCCGCCGATTTGATAATCAACGGATGATGCTGGATTTTAGTTTATCAGAAACAAATCGTATTGTCAACAAAAACAACAATATATTGTGTATAAATTTTTATAAATATACTATATCTTGTGTTGTAGCAACTTCTATTACAGAAAATAAAAATGCCGTATTTTCAAATACAACAAGTCAAATTGAAGTATCATTAAATACGGCAAATCAATCTTATTAAAATACAGCAAGTCGATTCTATTCAAATCGCCTACTCGCAAAGCTCTACGCAAGTTTCCCCATCAAGCTCCTCGAATTTAACGGATATACTCTCCTGCAACGACGTCGGAATGTTTTTGCCAACATAGTCCGCACGTATAGGTAGTTCTCTGTGTCCCCTATCCACAAGCACGGCAAGCTGTATCGTCTTAGGTCTGCCAAAGTGCAGAAGTGCCTCGATTCCCGCTCTTGCCGTTCTACCCGTAAACAGAACGTCGTCGCAAAGTACTACGTGCTTATTCTGAATATCGAAACCAATTTCTGTGCTATTTACGGAAGTCACTTCTCTGCGTGAAAGGTCATCACGATAGTGGGTTATGTCTATCGACCCAATCTGTATATCCGCACCCTCGATACGCTTGATATTGTCCGCAATACGCTTCGCCATAGGTACGCCGCGCGTTTTTATACCAATAAGAACGACATCCTCAACGCCCTTGTTTTTCTCTATAATTTCGTGTGACATTCTCACGAGTACGCGCCCGAGAGTTATATCGTCAAGCAATGATATTTTGGTTTTCATATTTGCCGCCTCTATTCGCCGCATATTTTGTATTTTTTATTTCTTGTATTTTAGCAGTATTCGCTTTACTTCGTCAAGGTCAAAATCAGGAACGTACTCCTCAGTCGCACTTGAAAGCTCCTGACAAAATCCGTTTTTAAGCCCTACCTCGAAGAACGCGTCAACCGCCTCGTCGTACTCGCTTTCTGTGAGCCTGCGCCCGAGAACCTTGTCGTCCTCTACGGCGGGAGTCGGGAAGTACTGCCCCATAAGGCTTACGAACATAGTATTATCTATACGCGCAAGCTCGCTAAGTACGCCGCGAGTATTCTCGAAAGCGGACGGAAGTATAAGATGTCTTACGATTACGCCCTCTTGCATCATTCCATCGCCGTCAAAAACGTCGTTTGGGCGTTGCCTTCTCATCTCTGCTATCGCCGCGCTTGCTACCTCAAAGTAGTTCTTCGCGTGCGAATACTTCCACGCGAGCGCGTTATCCGCATACTTGAAATCGGGCAAATACACGTCTACAATCCCCTCTAAACGCTTTAAGCTCGCAACCGCCTCATATCCGCTACTATTCCAAACAATGGGTATTTTTATAATACTTTTTGCTTTTTCAAGCGTAGAAGCAAGCCTAATCCCGTAGTTTGTGGGCGTTACGAGGTTGATATTGTGCGCACCGAGGTCTTGCAGGTATTGCATACAGTCAAGCAATTCATCCTCGCCGACTTCAAGCCCTTTGCCACCGTGAGATATCTCGTAGTTCTGACAAAACCTACACCTTAGATTGCACCCCGAAAAGAATACCGTTCCGCTTCCACGCTCTCCCGATAAACACGGCTCTTCAAAATGGTGCAACCCTACGCGCGCAATTTTGTACATTTTACCCTCTCAATAATTGCCCTGTTCTCAACCGTGCAAACGCTTTTCGTACTTCTTCTGCCATCTTGCAAGGCGTTTCTCGTTGTACTTCTTCGGCACGTGCTTAGCACATTTTCTCGCTTTGAGTCCGCGGCATACGCACCCAAGTGCGCTACATACGAAGGACGGCTTAGCCAAAATTTTGAACACCGCTTTCGCGCTTATCTTTACCTTTGCATTCTCGTCCGTACTTACTGCCGCAAGGTTGTCCTCGGTGACGATTCCGCTTCCGAACAACCAATCTATCCACTTCGCGTCAAGCCCGAGCGCCCAGCGTTTGAGTACGTCGATAAACGCAAATCCGCTGCCCGCGTTGCTCATATAATTCGCATAGAACTTCCACATATTATTTGCGGAGAAATCGGTTATATTATTCTCGGCAACAAACTTAGCAAAATCCTTACCCGCGTTCATAGAAGCCTCGATACCGCTACCCATAATAGGCATCGTCATATACGCGCTGTCGCCGATAGCGATATAGCCGTCTGCAACCGCTCTTGCGATTGACGCACGCAAGCACACCTCTACGCGCCTTTCGCTTATCTTCTCGTCGCTGAGTATAGGATTATACGCCTTCAAGGAAGCAAGCGATTTTTTAATCTCGTCATCAGTGAGCTTTTCTATTCTGCCAATAAGCACGTCCACTGTATTCTCGTCCGCAAGGTTGCACCAGCCTATACCCTTGCCGCCGAGATGCTTCAAAATGACCGTACTGTTTATTCCCTTCATCACGGGGTCCGCACCTTCCGTACGCTTGAAGAACGCGCGATAGGTATACAGCACTCCCGCGTTCTCGGGCTGTGCCTGTACTCCGAATCTGCTTGGCAACTGGGCGCGGAAAGGCGAACGCATTCCGCTCGCGTCAATCACGAGGTCGCAGGAAACCGTACGTCCGTTCACCGAAATACCGCAAACTCTGTCGCCGTTAAACACGAGGCTTTCCACCTTCGCGCCATAGTGTAAGTCGCAACCCGCCTGCTGTGCGAGGTTTGCAAAATAGTCGCTCAGTCCGCGCCTATATATGGATATCTCCTCCATAGGCGGACACGGTGGCACAGGCATACGGTGCTTTTCGTTCGGACTTACAAACACCCACTTGTTTTTCTGAAAATATATTTCCTCGCTCGGCATCGGCAGACCGCAATGCTCGAATATCTCCGAACGGATATCATCCGTCCAGTCATAGCTAACCGCCCCGGACTCGCTCTGCTCGTAAACGCCAACGCTATGCCCCTGCTCCGCAAGCTTGATAGCGGCAACCATTCCGCCCTGTCCCATAC
>CAMWIB010000022.1 GCA_947174215.1 uncultured Clostridia bacterium | reverse complement strand
ATATAATATAAACCGCGCGTCATATCTTTTCCGTGCGGTGAAAAGGATTTATTATGGACGTAAAAACCTCGGTTGAGCAACGCGTAGAGTGGATAAAGAATCTTTTGCAGACCACGGGCGCAAAGGGCATCATTTACGGCAATAGCGGCGGCAAGGACTGTACGCTCGTGGGTGCGCTTTGCAAGCGCGCAACGGATAACGTGCTTGGAGTCATTATGCCGTGTCATTCCTCTCAAAACTACGGCAGTGACCGTGACGACGCGCTTGCGGCGGGCAAGTGCTTCGGTATCGAGCAGATAGAGATTGATTTGAGCGACACGAAGAGCAGTATTCTTGCGGCGTTTGGCGACTTGTTTGAAAAGGATAACGCGGGCGCGGCAAGCCTCAAAATGGCGGGAGTAAATATCAACCCGCGTCTTAGAATGATAACGCTTTACGCTCTCGGACAGGCGAGAGGATATCTCGTTGCGGGTACTGGCAATCTTGATGAAACTACGCTCGGCTACTTCACGAAGTGGGGTGACGGCGCGTGCGACTTCAATCTTATATCCGACCTAACAGTCAGCGAGGTATACGCTCATTTGCGCTATCTCGGCGCGCCCGAGAATATCGTAAGCAAAGCTCCGTCCGCAGGACTCTATCCGGGGCAGACCGACGAGGACGAGCTTGGAATTAAATACGCTGACGTTGACGCATATCTTCGCGGTGAAGAGGTGCCAAGCGAGGTAAAAGACAAGATTGAAAGAGCAAAAAGAGCAAGCGCACACAAAAGACGTATGCCGCAGACTTTTTGCAAAACGCTCGATTAGAATACCGAAATTTGAGTTAAGAAGTAATAGTGAAGTGTGAAGAAGTTGGGGTTAATGTTTGCTTGGTGTAAAGCTTTGATGAGACAAAAACACTTTGCATTATGTAAAAGCGTACGCAAAAAAGAGCGTGCGCTTTTTTATTTTGCTGAACATTCGCTTATTATGCGAATGCGCTCTATTTGGGATTCCCGCAAACGCCATTGTTTGAGGGATATTTGCGGGATATTATTTTATGTATATAATTTCCAGAAATTATTTTATATATTTATAAAGATATTTATTGCAACACCGTTTTTATTGTGGTAGAATAACAGCACAAGCGTTTTATTACACGGAGGAACATATGTCAAAAATCAAACTCACAACCGTTGCATTCAAAGGCACGGCGGAACAGGAAACGCAGTTAAGACAGGTTTTGGACGAGATAAAGTCGTCCGCGCATCCCAGCGTCATGACTGCATTGCAAAGAGCGCAAGCGATTTACGGCTATCTGCCCATCGAGGTTCAGAGCATAATCGCTGATGAAATGGGCGTTTCACTCGAAGAGGTATTCGGCGTTGCAACGTTCTACTCACAGTTCACGCTCAATCCGCAAGGCTCGTATGCTTTCGGCGTATGTCTTGGTACTGCTTGCTACGTCAAGGGTTCGGGCGACGTCGTTGCAAAATTGGAGGAGTGCCTTGGGCTTAAAGACGGCGAAACCTCGTCTGACGGCAAGTATTCTATCGCTTCTACGAGATGCGTAGGCTGCTGCGGTCTTGCTCCCGTTATGACGGTGAACAATGAGGTCTACGGCAAGCTTACCGTTAAGGACATTCCCGATATCGTTGCAAAGTATAAGGCAATGTAATCCGTTCCGATGAGAGAAGTTTCGCTCGCAATATCAGACGTAGCTCAAAACTCCATAGACGCAGGCGCAAAGCATTTGCGTATAGCGGTCGGCGTGGACGAGGAGTGTATATCGTTTGAGGTGAGCGACGACGGTCAGGGTATGGACAAAGAAGTTCTTACCGCCGCACTTGAAGACGGCAAGTCATTTAAGGGTAGTTCTGGAATTGGGCTGACGCTCGTAAAAGAGAATGCTAAGCAGTTTGAAATCTCATCTGAAAAAGGGATAGGCACTACGGTGCGCGCAAGCTACTTGCGGAGTGACGGCGCATATCTCGGAGATTTCGGTGCGACTATGCTGACGCTCGTAGGCGACTTCGATACGGTGCTTGAACTTAGCGTTTACGGTAGGACGAAAAGAATTGACACAGGCGAGCTAAAATCCGCCTTATCGGTGGCTGAATTACAGTCCCGAGGGGTGCTTCGCCTGATGAGAGAGGATATCAACAAATTTATCAGACAAAATGGAGGAGCAAATTTATGAAGAGCATCGCTGATATCAATGAAATCAGAGCGAAGATGCAGGCGCAAATATGCTTGCGCGACAATTCAGATATGGAAAAAGAAATACATATCATTGTCGGTATGGGTACTTGCGGCTTGAATGCAGGTGCGCGCACCGTTTTCAACGCGTTGGTTGACGAGGTTGAAACCAAGAACATCAAGGGCGTTCTTGTCACGCGTACGGGTTGCATGGGTAACTGCGCTGACGAACCTGTCGTCGAAGTGCATGTTCCCGGAAAGGAAACTGTAAAATACACGAAAGTAAACGCCGAAAAGGCAGTTGAAATCATCAATAATCTTGTTAAGGCGTAAAGGGAGGAATTTATATGTATAGAACCCACATACTGGTTTGCGGCGGAACGGGATGCCACTCCAACAACAGCGGCAAAATCCGTGAAGCGTTTGAACAGCAAATCAAAGAGAAAAATCTTCAAGACGACGTACTCGTTGTCGGCACTGGCTGCTTTGGTCTTTGCGCGGTAGGTCCAATCATCATCATCTATCCCGAAGGCGCGTTTTACAGCGGCATAAAGGTAGAGGACGTCCCTGAGATTATCGAGGAACACATCATCAAGGGCAGACTCGTTGACAGACTTCTTTATCATGAGAAGGCTCTCGGCAACAAGACCGTGAAGTCCTTGTCGGACACCAACTTCTACAAGAAGCAAACGCGTGTCGCACTCCGTAACTGCGGCGTTATCAACCCCGAGGTTATCGACGAGTACATCGCACGCGACGGCTATCAGGCGCTCATCAAGTGCTTGACGGAGCTTGACCCTCAGCAGGTTATCGATATCGTCAAGGCTTCGGGCTTGCGCGGCAGAGGCGGCGCGGGCTTCCCGACAGGCGTAAAATGGCAGTTTGCAAAAAATCAGAATAATGACACAAAATACGTATGCTGTAACGCAGACGAGGGCGACCCCGGTGCGTTTATGGATAGGTCGGTTCTCGAAGGCGACCCCCACGCAGTGCTTGAAGCAATGACGATAGCGGGTTATGCAATCGGTTCTCACCAAGGCTACATCTACGTTCGTGCGGAGTATCCTATCGCGGTTGAGCGTTTGAAGATAGCTATTGCGCAATCGAGAGAGTACGGCTTGCTCGGCGACAACATTCTCGGCACGGGCTTCGCGTTCGACATCGAGTTGAAGCTTGGTTCAGGCGCATTCGTCTGCGGTGAGGAAACCGCACTTATGACTTCAATCGAAGGTCACCGCGGTGAGCCTCGTCCCCGTCCTCCGTTCCCCGCTGTAAAGGGTCTGTTCGCAAAGCCGACAATCCTCAACAACGTCGAAACGTACGCAAACATCACGCAGATTATCCTCAACGGTCCGGAGTGGTTCGCCGCAATGGGTACCGAGAGGTCAAAGGGTACGAAGGTATTCGCACTTGGCGGTAAGATTGTAAACACGGGTCTTGTTGAGATTCCTATGGGTACGACCTTGCGTGAGATTATCGAGGACATCGGCGGCGGTATCCCGAACGATAAGAAGTTCAAGGCTGCGCAGACGGGCGGTCCTTCCGGCGGCTGTATTCCTGCGGAGCATCTCGATATCCCGATTGACTATGACAACCTCATCTCCATCGGCTCGATGATGGGTTCGGGCGGTATGATTGTCATGGACGAGGACAACTGTATGGTTGACATCGCAAAGTTCTTCTTGGAGTTCACCGTTGACGAGAGCTGCGGAAAATGCACTCCCTGCCGTATCGGTAACCGTCGTTTGCTTGAATATCTCGATAAGATTACAAGCGGTAAGGCGACTATGCAGGACCTTGACGATATGGAACAGCTTTGTTATTACATAAAGTCGAACTCGCTCTGCGGTTTGGGTCAGACGGCTCCCAACCCCGTGCTTTCTACGCTCCGCTACTTCCGTGACGAGTATGAAGCGCACATCAAGGAGCATCGTTGCCCCGCGCACGTCTGCAAGAAGCTCATTCAGTTCAAGATTACTGATAAGTGTATCGGTTGCTCGGCTTGTTCGAGAAAGTGTCCGGTCAACGCTATTACAGGCGAGATTAAGAAGAAGTTCGACATCAATCAAGAGAAGTGCGTAAAGTGCGGACAGTGTATTGCAACCTGTAAGTTCGGCGCAATCATCAAAGAATAATAGAGGTGTACTATGGCATTGGTAAACGTAAAGATAAACAATATTCCCGTGCAGGTTGAAGAGGGAAAGACCATTTTGGAAGCGGCTAAGCTTGCCGGAATCAAAATTCCCACTCTCTGCTATCTCAAAGGCGTAAACGAAATCGGCGCTTGCCGCGTATGCGTATGCGAAGTTAAGGGCGCAAGAAGCCTTGTCGCCGCCTGCGTATATCCCGTAAACGAGGGTATGGAAGTGTTTACAAACACTCCCAACGTAAGAGCGTCAAGAAAGGCAACGGTAGAGCTTTTGCTCTCCAACCACAATAAGGCTTGCCTTAGCTGTGTAAGAAACAACAACTGCGAATTGCAGACCTTGTCCTCCGACCTTGGTTGCGACGCAACGAAGTACGAGGGCGTTAAGTCCGATGCTTCAAAGGATGAAAGCACTCCTTACCTCATCCGCGACAACAGCAAGTGCGTGCTTTGCCGCCGTTGCTCGGCTGTATGTAAAGAGTATCAGTCCGTTGCAGTCATCGGCGCAAACGGCAGAGGCTTCGATACGCACATCGCTTGCGCATTCGAAAAGCCCCTTGCAGAAACCGCTTGCGTAGGTTGCGGTCAATGTATCGTTGCTTGCCCGACGGGCGCACTCAGCGAAATGGAAGAGATTGACGACGTTCTGAACGCAATCAACGACCCGAGCAAGCGCGTTATCGTTGCCGCCGCTCCGTCCGTCCGCGTAGGCTTGGGCGAAGAGTTCGGTATGCCAATCGGCACGAACGTAGAGGGCAAGATGGTTGCCGCTATGCGCAGACTCGGCTTTGACGACGTGTTCGACGTAAACTTCGGTGCAGACCTCACGATTATGGAAGAGGGTACGGAGTTCCTCAACAGAGTCAAGAATGGCGGAACGCTTCCGATGATTACGAGCTGTTCACCTGCTTGGATTAAGTTCTGCGAGCATAACTTCCCCGACCAGCTTGACCATTTGTCTTCCTGCAAATCTCCGCAACAGATGTTCGGTGCAGTCTGCAAGACGTACTATGCAGAGAAGCTCGGTATGGACCCCAAGGATATGGTTGTCGTATCAATCATGCCTTGTACGGCTAAGAAGTTTGAAAAAGGCAGAGGCAATCAGAATGCCGCAGGCGTTCCCGATATTGACTTCGCACTCACGACGAGAGAGCTTGCAAAGCTCATCAAGCGCGCGGGTATCATCTTTGATGAACTTCCAGACGAACAGTTTGACAATCCTCTCGGTATCTTCACTGGCGCAGGCCTTATCTTCGGTGCAACGGGCGGCGTTATGGAAGCGGCTCTCCGTACGTTGTACGAGATTGTCGTCGGCAAGGAAGCTCCGTCGCTTGACTTCAACGAAGTTCGTGGCACAGAGGGCATAAAGGAAGCTGAGTACGACCTCGCAGGCAAGAAGGTAAGAGTGTGCGTAGCGTCCGGTCTTGCAAACGCAAGAAAGATTATGGAAGACGTAAGAGCGGGCAAGTCACAGTATGATTTCATCGAGATTATGTCCTGCCCCGGCGGTTGCGTAAACGGTGGCGGTCAGCCGATAAAGAGTGCATTCGTCCGCAACAACAAGGACATCAAGGCAGAGCGTGCAAAGTCCATCTATGCACAGGATGCGGCGATGAAGATGCGTAAATCTCACGAGAACCCCGCGGTTCAACAGCTCTATAAGGAATTCCTCGGTGAGCCGAACAGCCATAAGGCACATGAGATTTTGCACACCAAGTACGTTCCCCGTCAAAAATACTAATAAATTACTTCAAAGTGATTGAATTAGTAAATAGGACAAAATAGGGTATTACAAGAGTGATGTAATCACGAAAAGTAAGCCTTCACGTATGCAAAAAACAGCGACGAAATAACGTCGCTGTTTTTAATTTTCATCATTGATTTCGCTATTCTAAACGTATATTTCCTGTTTTATTAGGTCTATTTTACTGAATAGGATATATGGGCTGTGATTTTTGCTGTAAAGTTTTGGTTTTTCGGTACTTTATTTCATTTTGCTATTGACCTGTACACGAATGTATAGGATATAATACAAAATGTATAGGGATGTCAAAAAAGACAAATTTTTGCCCTATACTGTGGAGATTAGTTGTGCAAAAGCAAAATGTGCAAGAGAAAGACGCGCAAAAGCAAAAACGCGTACTGATTATTGTTTTATCAGTTTTGTTATGCTTGATATTGATTGCCGTTATCGTGGCTGTCAGCGTGACACAAACCAAGCATAAGCATAAATTTGATAAACAAGTTGTATCCGAAGAATATTTGGTATCAGATGCAACCTGTACTCAAAGAGCTATTTACTATTATTCATGTTCGTGCGGAAAGAAAAATTCTGAAACGTTTGAGTATGGCGAAGCGTTAGGACATAGTTTTACGGAATCCAACTATGTATATAACGGTGACGCTACTTTTGAGCAGGACGGAACGAAAACCGCGAAATGCGATAGATGCGATGTAACAGACACCAAGGTAGCGGAAGGAACGGCATTAAGCAACGTATATACGGTAGAGTTTGTAGATTACAACAATGAGATTATCGATTCGCAGGAGGTCAAGCCGTACGGTGACGCAATTGCCCCGGAAGAGCCGACAAGAATCGGTTATAAATTTATAGGCTGGGATACGTCGTTTACCGCAGTTTTGAAGAATTTAACGGTCAAGGCACAGTACGTAAAGATACATACGGTTACTTTCGTAGATTTTAACGGAACGGTTCTTGATAAAGTTAGTGTAGAAAATGGAAGTAAAGCGCAAACCTCCGCTTCACCTGATAGAGCAGGTTATGATTTTATAGGTTGGAGTTTCGATTTGCAAAAAGAAATTGAGGCAGATACGGTTATTACTGCGCTTTATCGCCGTAAAGCGTTTGACGTCAAGTTTGTAATGCCAGACGGAGCGGTTATCCCTTACACTTATATTGATTACAGTGGAGATAAAGCGGAAGAGAAAACCGTTGATGCTCAGACGGTAGAGTACGGTTTTTCAGCTTTTGCACCGACTTGTCCTGATTGTTACGTAGATTGGGAAAATATGAAAGCTTACAGCTTCACGAAATGGGATAAGTCCTTTGCAAATATTACGGATAACACCGTTATTACGGCAATCTATGACAGCGAGTATAATTTGCCGGTAATTGCCGTTAAGTTTGGTAAAAACGGCAACGGTGACGATATTGCTACGCTGACTATTTGTTTGCCGTCAAATCTCAAAATGTATGCGATAAACTTGTCCATAGATTATAAACCCGAGGTTGGCAGTATGTCTATTGAAAGTGCAACTGTAAACTCGGCGAGTCCGTTGTGGGTGGAAGACAACGGCAACGGCGGAAATCAGCTTGTAATCAATAATAATACAAAGCAGTTTACATTTGCATGGGTTGACGCAAACGGAAAGTCGTTCACTTATACAAACGTATTGTCTTTTATCATAAATCTTGACGGCGGAGCAAGGTTGAGCGGCGATACCTTCGAAGTAGAGAACAGTACCGTATTGATTGTAAGCTCGGATGATAAGGATTTCCAGAAAATAACGCCTGTGATTATTTACCGCGTCGTTGAATAAGGGAGAATATAAATATGAAGAATAAACTTATAAATAAGATTGCATTATTGTTGTTGATTTGCTTCTTGGTGGTATCTTTGGGTTCGGTTGCCTTGTTTAGCGCTAACACGGGTACGGTATCCTATGCGGAAACTGTTTCAAAGAACGCCCAATTAGACGTTCCCCAGCTTTTGACAATAGACCCAAATCAAAACGTTCAGAAAGACCCCAATGACCAAAACCAAGGAGGGCAGAACGACCCAAATGCTACCAATCAGGGCGGGAAAAATGACCCCGCGAATTCGAATAAGAAACCTGAGAAATCACAAGAGCAGATACAGAAAGAACAAAGATATGCAGCTGCCGCGTGTACGGCTATTAGCGGCTTAAATAAGGAACTGCCATCTCTCTATAATATATTCGATACGGTCGCAGACGGTGGGGATTTTAATACGGCAGCTTTTATGGATACGATGGTATCGCTTATAAATACCACACTTTCCACAATAGGTACTGCAATGGGAAATCCGTTTTTCCAAGTGGCAGGCTCGGCGGTACAGCTTCTTGAAACGATTGTGAAGATGATACTTCGTGGCGAGTCCGCAACGTCTGAAATAGCACAGGTAGAAGACAGGTTGAATCAGCAATTTGACGATATCAAACTGCACTTAGCAGAGATAGAGGCACAGGTAAGCGGTCTTTCAAACCAAATAAACGAATCTACCAACAAGATTATTGCGGCAATGTCCACTGCATTGGACGACGCTGACGCCAAGCAGTATCTGAGAACCTTTATGCTCGGCGGCGAGGGCAATTTCAGCTATAACCAATTCAGAAACTACATTTACGGAGCAACGACGAACAACAGCAAGGCAAACACCGCATACTTTGGTTTGTTGAAGCAACATCTTGTCAACGGCTCTTCTGATGAAATTGTCAAATACTATTATGACGAACTGTATACCGCATTGATGGACAATAGGGACGCTTATTACGATTATTTAGTCGGAGATAAAAACGGCAAATCCATTATGCAGTATTACTACGACGTCGTTTCCTCTCGTCCCGACCTCGTGGACGAAAACGGCATAACTGCCGAGTTTGCGGCGGTTCAGTTTGCGTACGATTTGTACTATACCGAACTCATGGCAGACAGACTTATTTTGAACTGTAACGACTATCAATTCGTGCAGATGAGTTTGGCGGGTAATGATTATTACACTTTGAATTCTGGCAAAAAAGTTATGCTGGCGGATATTGCAGGCGCGGACGGCATAGACAGTATGTATACCCAGATAGAATTGCGTGAAGCTGAACTTTTGGAGCGAATCGCAAAAGATTTGGCTTACATTCTGAATCTGGATGGCACGTATACCGTTGAAGAGATGAGCGGCGACGTGTATCAGCTTGTTGACGTCGGCAACGGTCAGTTTGGTAACGTCTTGAATAAGCAGACGATTTACTTGGATTCGTCTTTGGATTATATATGCCCGATGTTCGGTTTAGACAGAAACGATTATACGTACACGCTGAATTCTTCGATGAAGGCAGACGGCGTTTTCGTTGTTGATGACCATACTTCAACCATAAGCTCAAGCTTATATTACAAGGGAGAGAAAATATGCGGTATAGATTTTACCGTTGACGCGAACGGAAAATTCGTCGGCGGTACGGGTACGGCAGATGACCCGTATCTTGTGGGTAGTGCCAAGCAGTTTAAGTTGATAAACGACGGCTTGGGCGATTATTATCAATTGCTTAGAGATATCGATTTCGGCGGCTCAACCATTTCGCCGATAGGATATAGCGAATCCGTGGGCAAGTATTACGAGTTTACGGGCTTGTTGAACGGTAACGGTTTCTCCGTAAAGAATCTGAACGTTTCAGGAAGCACGCATTCGGGCTTATTCGGAAAATTAGGCGTGGGCGGTTTCGTACTTAATCTTAAACTCCATAACGTAAACGTATCTGCGGAAGTCAACAAGGCACCCAAAACTGTAAGCTCATTCTATGCGGGCATAATCGCGGGCGAGAATAGCGGTGTTATTCAGTATTGCGATATATCAAGCGATGATGAAACAAAATACGGCGTATCGTTTGTTATCAATAATGAAACTCACAATAGAAGCATCAACGTGTATACGGGTGGAGTTGCAGGAACGAACAATTATTTTATCCGTTATTGCACGGTTGAAAAATGTAAGATTACTGCCGAATCTTCACACGAATTTGGCGGTGATTCAACCGTACAAAATAAAAACAGCGTTTACGCAGGCGGACTGTGCGGATATAATTATGGATATTTAGAATCTTCTGTTGTTAGAAAAACTGTTTCAATCAGTGCAAAAGCGACGTCGTGTTTGAGTCCTAAAAACACGGTAAATCCCTACATCACTGCTTATGCAGGCGGTATAGCCGCGGCGTTTGGCGAGAACGTTAAGTCCGATAATATCGAACAGGTCTATTCCGATGTGGAAAACCTTGAAAGTGAATACGAACTTGAATTGAAGGATTCACTTTGGGGTAAATATTACAAGAACTGTTATAAAGGCACGGATAAATACGTCGCAAGTTATACTGATACGAATTTTGAATCGGATACGGACGATAAGCTTGATGGTATTAAGGCAAAGACAGAGCAAGATGTTCTGAATAGCTTCTCCAAAGATGAAAGGAACGCAGACGGCAAGCTTTATACCGTTGAGGTTTTGGATGGATATAAAAACAGCTATGAGGCGGGAAGTAAGGAATTTGACGCCTCTGATTTGAAGATAAAAGTCAACGGCAAAGAAGTAGAGTATAGCGTTCTTGCGGTATACGGATTCGACTCAAAGAACGAATCGATGACTGAAACTATGTCGGAGAAGGTATATATGCTGTTCTTCGCCGTTATAGATAATACGACTGTCATTTTGTCCACGGGCGGTATCGATATAACTATCGGAGTGAATAAAGTTGCGAGTATCGACGTCTTGAATCTGAAAGACGAATACGTCAGCGGCACTTTCTCGGTGGCAGGAATGACGTTGAGGTTTAATTACGCTGTCGGCAATCCCGAATACGTTCATTTTAGTGAGTCCAACAAAAACGACGTCAAGGTTTCGGGTGATATCGATACCTTCGGTACGTCTGAATTGGAATTCGCTTATAACGGATTCAAAACGACTTACAGCGTCAATATAATTTGCGGTCACGGTAGCAACTTTACCGACGAAAGAAGCGGATATATTCACGACGATAGCTTATCTTTGGAATCAACTTGCTGTGAAGTCGGTTATGACGCTTACGTATGCGCTACCTGTGGTGACGTAAAACTCTTCTATAATGCAAAGACTCCGCATATCGCAGATGAAGAAAATGCAATCGGAGCTATTCCTGCAACCTGTTACGCAGAAGGAAATACGGGCGTCATAAAGTGCGCAAATTGCGATTACGTTTTTGACGAGGGAAGCGTTATACCTAAGATTGCTCACAGCTACGTAAGTCACAACGATACGTTGCATAAATGCGTAAACGAGCAGAACCATTTTGAGAATCACCAATACATCATCTCTGAGAGCGTAGAAGAAACAATTAAAAACGGCGCTAAGTCGTATGCGGTAGTTTATACGTATACCTGCCAGTCTTGCGGATACGTCAGAGCAATAACAGATTCTAACACTATTGTCGAGGAAGAGCAGAAG
>CAMWIB010000021.1 GCA_947174215.1 uncultured Clostridia bacterium | reverse complement strand
ATCTCCACCATACAATTTGGCCCAAGAATAAGGATCTAGTCCTATTTTTTCATATAATTCGCTTTTTTGCACAACGCATATAACCCCATCCGCATGTGAAGTCCTGTTATTGCGTGTTTGTTCGCGTAGTGCATACTTTATTTCCCATTCCATCCATGCGCTTTGTTTCATATTAGGCGATACAATCACAATCATAACAGATGTGTCATAAATCTTATCTTTCAAATAGCTTTTAATATACTGTGCGGAATATGACGATAAATTATCAGAATAACCATTTTCGCCTTTATAATATTGAGCCGCCTCACCCAATTTGTTAATAATTCTATCTCTTAAATTATTGTTTTCATGTCCTTCAACAATATCACTGTATTTATATGTGATAAATGTTTTATGTGCCATATTTTACCTCCAATGTTACAAATATTATAGCATAATTTGTCATAAAATCAAGAATACATGAGGAATGAATATTAATTTACAAAAGGGAAAACGCTGGCTTTGATCTTTACAGCCATAAAACAAATCCGAACCAATCACGAGTTACTATGATTGAGTTCGGATTTTTTGGATTTGGTGGAGATGCGGGGAGTTGAACCCCGGTCCAAACGCCTATCGGCGGCACTTTCTACACGTTTAGCGGTTGATTGGATTTTTCGCACATTGGTTCAACAGCAAACCTCCGATTGATAAGCTCGCAATGACAGTACTCCTACCGAGCAATCAGAGTACGTTGTCTGTTTTTCTGACGCCGCTTGCCGAGGGAACAGAAAACCTCAGGGCGACGCGCTGACTTAAATTATGCAGCGAGGGCGAACGTCATATTGTTGACGCTCTTAGAATTTTTATTCGCGTTTAATTTTTGCGTTCCGTTTTAACGTAGACGAGCCTACGACGTGCTTATACCGTTTCAAAACGAATGTCGAATCCTGTACACCCCCAGAAAACGCGATTCGTAAGTAGAACGATTATACCATATTATGTCCAAAAATCAAGCGATGTAACGATATTGGTATAATTTACAATACGATGGGGCGTAGATGTTTTTTAGAATTTAATTGTGCGATGAATTTGAGTTTCTTATAAACGTAGCGATTCTGTGCAGTGAGGGTAGGACTGCGGTGAAGAAGGTTTTCATGACCTTGCAATAGTCGAGGTCGGCGAGGTAGCGCTTACAGCCGCCGAGGCAGAGTTTATAGAAGTTGCAGGTTTTGCATTCGGGGCGAACGGGGAGTGATTCCTCTATAAACTGTTTTGCGCGGGGAGAGGTGGCGATTTCAAGGAAGCTCATATCGTTGATGTTGCCGAGTTTCCATTCGTCGAGGCAGTAGAAGTCGCAAGGGAAGACGTCGCCGTTGCCTTCGATGATAAACTGTATTCCGCAATGCCCGTACAGACCGCACTGTTCGGCGCGCTCGCCCGTTGCCATCATAAGAAGGTTGTCAAAGAAGCGGATAGATATAGGTTTTCTGTTGTAGAAGGCGGCGGCGTATTTCTGCCAAGCGGAGATAAGGAAGGCGGCAAACTCGTTTTCGTCCATAGCGTACTCGTCGCTATCTACGCCGAAGGGTTTCAGGCATGGAATAAACTGAACGTATTTGAAACCGAATTTATCGTAGTATTCAAAAACGCTGTCGAGTCGCTCGGCGGTCTTTTTTGTGGCAACGCTTAAAATGTTGAAGGGTACTCCGTACGCATTCAAAATTTCGGAAGCGCGAATGACGCGTTCAGTTGTATACTTGCCGTTTGCGTCGATACGGTACTGATTGTTTTCGGAATCGCCGTCGAGGGAAAGCCCAATCAGAAATTTATTCTCGGCGAAGAACTTCGCCCATTCGTCGTTTATGAGCAGTCCGTTGGTTTGAAGAGAGAATGTCACCTTTGATTTTGTGACGTAGGTCTTTACGGCTTTTGCGAAGAACTTGAAGAAGTCGAGTCCTGCAACGGTAGGCTCGCCGCCCTGAAAAGCGAAGTGCAGTGGAGCGCCGTTTGTAAAGTCCGCCGCTTTTTTGATTATGGATAGTGCGGTACTCTCGCTCATCACTCCGTAGGAATACGTTTCTCTTGCCTCGCTCAGAGAATGATAAAAGCAATACTCGCACCGCATATTGCAGAGTGAGCTTGCAGGCTTTATCATAACCGAGAGCTGTGGCATATTGACTCCTATGTATTTATTTGCGAAATCGTGCGTTGGCAAGCGTAGTTTTATACTGCGTGTCAGTATACATACGCTTGGTTTGCCTTACGTAGAATTTGCGTATTTACGGTGAAATTATTTGACAATTCCGCGCCTATTAGATTTGAGTTGCTTTCTAAACTCATTCAGTTTTTTATTGAGCGTACTTGCGATATCGGGATAGGTCATCGACACGTTGTAGCCTTCGGCGGGGTCGAGCGTAAGATTGAACAGATAGTTTTTATACATCTGGTCTATGAACGCGGAGTTTTCCGTACGCACTTTGTCGAAGTACTTGAAGTCGTGCTTTACGGTATCGCCGTTCTTGTCTACGTATTCAATCGGCATTTGCACGCCCTGAACCTTACCTTTCTTAATGTAGAACAGCGCGTCGTGTACGCGGTAGTCGGGGTCGTTGCAATACGTTCCGTCGGTATCTTCGAGGAGGTTATACAAGCTCCTTCCGTCGATGATGCGGTCTTGCGGCAGGGCGGTGATACCCGCGTACTGCAAGATGGTGGGGAACAAATCTATGTTCATCGTATTGGTCGTGATAACATTCAAATTAGTGACGCTCGTGGATTTGGGTGCGCTTATGTTACTGTTTGGGTAGGACATTATCAGCGGCACCTTATGACCGCCGTCGAAGGTGGTATTCTTTCTACCGCGCAACGCACCCGTAACACCCTCACGACCGGGGCCGTTGTCAGAGGTGAATATGATGAGCGTATCGTCGTACACACCCTTATCTTTTAGGAGCTGTATGGTAGTGCCGAGGTACGCGTCGAATTCTTCGATACAGGCGATATAGCTGTCGTCGGTGGTGTCGTATTTTTCACCCGAGAATATGGGGTAGTGCGGCCACGGCGTGCAGTAGTACGCGAAGAATGGATTATCCTTTTCGGCGGCGGTAGAGATATAGCCGTTTAGTTCTTCTGTGAGAATCTTCGTAGTTTCGGATTGGTCGAGCATATCCCAATGCGAGTGGACCTCTTCCGCGACTCCGCCAACCTCGCGTACCATATTGTACGGAGTCATATCGTTGACGTAGTAGCTACCGTAGAAGTAGTCGAAGCCTTGGTTGGTTGGCAGATATTCGCCGTAGTCGCCAAGATTCCATTTGCCGATGAGAGCGGTGTTATAGCCCGCGGCTTGCAGGACTTCGGCAACGGTTATCTCGTCACCGAGTATGCCGTCCACGTTGTTGTAAAACTGGAAGGGATTGAGGTATCTCGTAGAGCCGAAGGGGTTGAGAGATACGGTTGTCGGGAAAATGACGTTATCGAGATAGCCGCGTGAGGCGTATCTTCCAGTTAGTATTCCGAAGCGTGACGGCGAGCATACGGGACTGCAAGAGTAGAAGTTTTCAAACGAAACGCCTTCCTCGGCGAGCGCGTCGAGTGTTGGCGTATTTATCGTGGGGGCTTTTCCGTCCTTATTGAGATAGCTGTAACAGGATATATCCGAGTACGCCATATCGTCCATAAGAATGAACAATACGTTTGGTGAGTTCTGCTTTGTACCCGAGTTTTTGATGTTGTTGAGGTACTCGTCGTGACCCTTCTGCATTGACTTCACAGTGGGGCGCATACGCATTGACATTGAGAGGAAGTACATAAGCGAGCATAGAATCAGAAGGAGTGAAAGCAGGATAGAAACGATTCTTTGCGCACGCATATTCTTTCGGAATATAGCGTCGAGGAAGAACATAACCACGCTTGCGCCGAGCGGCACGAAAGTCAACAGCAGGTTATATCCAAGGCTCTTGCCGAAGCCCTCCGCACCCCATGCGGAAAAGATGAGCAGGCTGCCGCCCGTCAGTACGACGTAGGTTATCCATAAGTAAAGATGAATCTGTTTTTTGAAGAGAACGCTGACAAAAATCAAGACCGAAGTTATCAGCGAAAGTGCAACGCCGACCGCGGCGAGGAAGTTGTAGCCGAGTATCAGCGTAAGGAAAACGTACAGCGAAGCAATGCACATAAAGACGAGCAAGGCAATGCTTTTCTTTTTCTTGGAGATAAAACGTTGAACCGTCGACGCTTTCGCATATTCCGCGAGTATGCCTTCGCTTTGACTTTCCGAATTGACGTCCTGACTCGAATTTGACGAACTGCTACCCGTAAGTTCGTCCATGCTCTGGTTTGTAATTTCGCTCATTGAAATTCCCCCGAAATTCTTATAATATAAATGTAGCATAAAAAATAAATATCAACAAGTGCGAATATAAATTTCCGTTTTGAAATACAAATGAGCGATTGGAAGAGCAATGCGCAAGGAAGTGGAATTCAACGCCGCACGCCATCTGTTTTAGGGCTTTGAGAGGGGTTTGTATTCTATAAAACGGCATAAAATATAAGTCTTTTCAGGTTTTCCGCCGAATATTAGCTTGCATCTCAAAAATAAGATTATAAGCGGTGAATAGAGCAAATCCCCTCTGTTTAGTGCGTTTATCGGCGCCAATAGATGTTGACATGAGAAGACTGTGTTCTAAAAAACGCCGAATTTTATAAAAGTTTCAAAAATGAGCTACTTTCAAAATGTTCTAAATTATTTCAATCAGATATTTCCGTTTATCAGCTCGTCGGCGGTGACTTCGAGGATGGCGCATAGCTTGCGAAGCATTTCTACGTTTGGCTCCGTGCGCCCTTGCTCCCAATTTGCGTAACAGCTTTCAACAACGCAGAGGGACCCCGCGACCTCTTTCTGCGTCATACCGCGCTCATTACGCGCGCTTTTCAAATTGGTGCAAAACGTCTTATCCATAACAATATTATTATGCCCGATAGACAAAACGTCTTGTCGGTAGATAAATTGTCTACCAAAATTCGATTGCAAATATTGTATAGTGATAGTAACATATAATTAGGTTGTAGAAGTATGTGCGCGCATACGTACGAAGTGACGGCTATGCGCGAAGAAGTAATTTGTGATTTTGATATATCCTGCGCGATATAACGGGCGCGATATTCGTAAGCGAGCCAAGTTGAGTGCGGGGAAGGAGTGCGATATGAAGAAGAACGCTTTATTCATTTTGCTTACATTGATTATGATAATAGCGTGCGCTATCGGGCTTGTCGCTTGCGGCGAGAGCGGCTCGGCAGGTGACGGCGGTGGCGCAAATATTGACAATAGCATTACGGATAATCCCAACTTGGACGAAGGCGTAAATACTAAGCCGAGTACGCCAAGCGTAGAGAATCCAAACACGAATATTCCTAATCCAAACACTCCAAATATTCCGAGCGTCGAGAAGCCGAATACCAATCTTCCAAACGCGGAAAAGCCGAGCGTAACCAAGCCGAACACGGAGAAGCCGAGCGTCGGCGATAAGATTGGAATCTCCGTCGAAACGGCGTACGCAAAGGCGACGGAGCTTGGCTACGCCGGTTCGCGCGAGGAGTTTACTGCGACGGTGAGCGGTACAGGCAGTAGTGCGGACGTGAGTGTTTTGGGCATACAGGTCAACAATAACGGCGAGCTGATTATCCTCTTGACAAACGGTAAGACTGTAAATATGGGCAAGGTTGTATGCGAGCATACGTATGGGAAGTGGACGGTCGGCGTTGCTCCCACCTGTACTTCGATAGGCTACAATACGCGCGTTTGCTCCAAGTGCGACGATAAGGACTACGATTTTGTAGAAGCTAAGGGACACACATTCGACGGCGGAGTAACTCTCATTCAGCCATTATGCTATAAGGACGGAATGGCACTCTATACCTGCACCGAGTGCGGCGTTGCCAAGTCCGAAGTGCTTGAAAAGATTGGACACAACTACGTGAGCGGTAAATGCACGCACTGCAATGAAACCGAGCCGAGCGAATGCTTGGAGTTCAGTCTTTCAAGTGACGGAACGTATTACACGGTACGACGTGGCAACACTGGCAATAGGGATAAGATTACGTCCATTGTTATTCCGGGCGTTTATAACGGGCTTCCTGTTGCGCAGATAAAAGACAGCATATTGGTGGGATTCAACAATCTTAAAGTTGTTGTCATAGAAGAGGGAGTAAAGGTTCTTGGAAGATATGCGTTTGTGAACTGCAAAAATCTTGAAAGCGTAGTTATACCTAACAGCGTTGAAAAGATTGGAGATAGCGCTTTTAGATTGTCGGGATTAAAAAATATCACAATTCCCAAAACTGTAACGACAATAGGTAACTATATAATGGCAGGTTGTAAGAATCTTGAAACAATCGTTGTTGAGGAGGGAAATCCAATATATCATAGCGCGAACAACTGCCTTATCGAAACGGAGAGTAAGACCTTGCTTCACGGCACGAATATGAGTGTTATTCCCGATGACGGAAGTGTAACAACAATTGCGGCTTTTGCATTCCAATATCGTGAAGAGCTTGAAAGTATAACCATTCCGTCAAGCGTAACGTCGATAGGCAATGGGGCATTTGCAAATTGCTATATGCTCAAAGAGGTGTACAACTACTCCGATTTGGATATAGTGGCAGGAACCTCTACTCACGGCGCCGTGGCGTATTATGCGCTTCACGTATACACAAGCACTGATGATGACAGTGTATTTATCACAACGGCAGACGGATTCGTATTTGCAAATGATGGAAACAGGTATTGTCTTGTGGGATATAGCGGCGAAGCAACGGATATAACTTTGCCGTCCTATTTCGAAGGCAATAAATATTCGATACATAAGTATGCGTTTTATAAGAATGCTCGCATTACAAGTGTGGTTGTGCCAAGCGAGGTTTGGGTTATAGGACCATATGCCTTTGGAGCGTGTACAAATCTGCGCTCTGCTAAGATTTATAGTTCGGGTGGAATTGACAACTATGCGTTCCAGAATTGTACAAGCCTTGAAAGCGTGGAAATCGCAGGAGTAGTAAAGGATATTTGCTCATATGCTTTTTACGGTTGTACAAGTCTTGTGGACGTAAGTATCGGTGATGGAATTAAGGGCTTATACACTGGCGTATTCCAAAATTGCACAAGCCTTAAAAGCGTTGTCATTCCCGACAGCGTGACGTACATGGCAAATCGTGTTTTTGATAGCTGTGCTTCGCTTGAAAGTGTTACACTCAGCAAGAATGTAACGGAAATTCCGGACTATACGTTTAATGGTTGTACGAATCTTAAAAACATCGTCATTTTCGACGGCGTTACAAGAATTGGTAGCAATGCGTTCGCTCAGTGCGATAACCTTACGGAAATATATATCCCTGACAGTGTGACGGAAATCGGTGTTAGCGCACTTAGATGTTGCACCGGTCTTAAAAAGGCTATTGTCGGCAGAGGCGTGACCGTAGTTCCAAATTCCATGTTTTACTACTGTCCGAGTCTTGAAAAGGTGACGTTGCTCGGTGACGTTACGGAAATCGGCGTGAGTGCATTTGATAGATGCGAAAGCCTTAAATATATGGTCATTCCCGCAAGTGTAGTCAGAATTGACAGAAGCGCATTTGATGATTGTACG
Organism: uncultured Clostridia bacterium; assembly: GCA_947174215.1. Lineage (GTDB taxonomy): Bacteria > Bacillota > Clostridia > Christensenellales > CAG-917 > CAG-475. The sequence goes on along the minus strand of CAMWIB010000021.1, from coordinate 4,476 downwards.
AGCTTGAAGAATGTCATATTTGAGGATGCAAAGGGTTGGACGAGGACCAGTTATTATCATTCCGATGAAGAGGGTTCGGAAGCCCTCTCGGTAAATGTTGTTTCCAACACGGAAGCCGTCGCAAAACTGTTGAAGCAAGGCACGATTTGTTATACTTATTTGTGGACTAAGGAAGTTGTAGATGACACCCAAAACAGCGGCGGGGGAAACGCTAACGAATGAGCGGATAATGATAATTGAGTTTACCGCGTTAGATGATTGATTTTTACTAGTAAACAAAAAACCGACGGCTTATGGCGTATAAAATGAAAGAAGCAAGGATAATTTATTCCTTGCTTCTTATATTTATTGTTACATAATTGTGATACTCTCGTCTTTGAATATATTATAATCCGTCGTTGCGCGTAGCAACGATTCCCCGTCATTGCGAGGGAGTATTGCGACCGCGGCAATCCAGACCATATAGCATATTCAAATGTTAGTTCTGGATTGCTTCGCTTTCGCTCGCAATGACGATAAAGCGATTAGCGCGTTACTCAATTCTGCGGATAGAGTTTTTGAAGGATTTCCTCGCTTGGTTCAATCTCTGCGGTCGTTCCGATTTCGCAAATTTCATACGTGCAGGTCTTTTCGGTTGCCTTTGCACTTGCGCTTGCTTTTGCGTAGTAGGTCATTTCAATCTGTGCGATGTAGTTGTCGTTGACAGTCAGCTTTATAAAGAAGCCGTGGTCATCGTCTATTACCGCCGAGGAGTTCGCCGTAGCTTCATTTTGCTTGAAGATTGCGCTAAGCAGCGCTAAGGTGTCTTTATCCAAATTCATACTGCTGTCAAGCACGTATACGCTCTTATCCTCTTCGTCCTGTACGAACAAGTCGGGATTGAGTGCGAGGAATAAGTCCATACGCGGCATACGTTGCCAACTTGCATTGGCTATGGTCTGAGCATTGGAATTGTATCTTACAAGCCTGAATTCGCCTTCTTCAAAAACTCCGTAGAAATGATTCGTGCTTGCAACCCAGTATATCATAAAGCCGTAGTTCATCAAATAATCGTTGCCGTTGTATTTGATTGTCATATTGGAGTAGTCGCGCTCGAATATCTCGGCGAGAGTGAGGTCGGACTCTACGGCAGGCACAACCGTAAGCGTTGCCGTTTTTGCGTAGCTTTCGCCGTTTTTGATAGTGTACGTGCAGGTTATCGGATATTCGCCAACCGCAGGTTTTTTGAGACTAAGACTTCCGAGGTTGAGCATATTCTCCTTCACCTCAATCGTTCTGCCGTCCACGGTTATCGTAAACATAGAGAGTATCATAGAAAGCTCAATTTCTCTGCCTTCCGTTCTTTCTTCGTCCTTTGCCGTAACCTTGACGTCGAGAGCGGGCAGTTCGGGGAGCGTGATTTGAGTCGTACCGACCTCTTCGATGGTCTGCGTAAACTCGCCCTCAAAAGAATAGCATCCGCCGCCAATCTTTACGATTTGTCCGTTCTCAATTTCAAGATACAAGCCGAAGAAGTCTTGCATAGTGCCAAACAGCGCATATTCAACGTATTGCGCGCAGTCGTTCAAAACGAAGTATCTGCCTTCCTCGTATTCGAAATAGTCGGGTTCTATGGCGTCGAAATTGAGCGGAATCAGATAACTGCCAAAGCTGTTGTTCTGACTCTTTTCCCATTTGTTATTGAGAGCGTCGAGATAGTAAACAATCACAGGATTGCCGTTGCTGTCAAAGGGTATTATCGTTTCCATATTGGCGAGGTCTTCCTGCACCTGCACGAACGTAGCGGTAGAATCCGTACGCTTGTACGTGATAGTGTAGGAATACGTTTCACCCTCATAGTACTCTTCAACCTTGCGCACCGAGGTGTAGTTTGAGTAGTTCTTTTGGAAAGCGGAAGAAAGCGTTTCGTTTATCTGTTCGCGGGTGAGCCACTTTGCGGTTACCGTGACGTCTTCCGTGACGGGCTTGGAAAAGTCGTACTTGTCGTTTCCTGCGTACCAGCCGTCAAAGAAGTAGCCGTCGCGCTTCGGATTTGTGGGGCGGGAAGCTTTGTCGTTTCGATTAACGACGACTGGGTTGTCCTCTTCGCCTTCCGACTTGAACGTAACGGTGAGCGTTGCGGGAAGGGCTTCCCATTTTGCCGCAAGTCTGATATCCGACGTGAGGGCGGTGGAGAAATCAAATTCCTCGCCTGCAAGATACCAACCTACAAATTTATTGTTTTCCTTCGTGGGGTCTTGCGGCTTTTGAACCGTGCCGCCGTACGTGACGTGCTGAGTGGTTGCCGTGCCGTCGCCGTATTCAAAGGTTACGGATAAGGTCGTGGGCGTATTGTCGTTGTTGTGTTGATTCTTGTCGCAAGCTACAAGGCAGGCCGTGAGTGCGATTGTCAGCACAAGCAGGAGTACAACGCTGAGCTTTTTCATTTCATACCTCCGTTTTATTCAAAATAGATAGCGCACCGTGCGCAATAGTATAAGAATAAATTTATATAATGATACATTGCAATATAAAAATTGGCAATCAAATTGCACTGCTAAGTTTTACGATAGTTGCTTATTACTTTGAAAACCGTAAATCTAACCGAATAAAATTTGCAGGCAGTACGCTAAAAACGTTCTTTTCGCCGTAGGGAAGCCGCATAGTTTTTTGCAGTGTAAAAATCAAAATATAAAAAATAAAAAAATTTTGATTGATTTTTGTTGAGTTTGCCGCGCAAATTTATTATAATGTAACAAGTATCTGGGTGTAGCGCAGTTTGGTAGCGTGCATGAATGGGGTTCATGAGGCCGGAAGTTCAAGTCTTCTCACCCAGACCAAAATCGACAAATCACATAAGTGATTTGTCGATTTTACTTTTTCACTCTTCACTCTTCACTCTTCACTCTTCACAAAGCAAGGTTGCGCGATTTGCCGATTTGAGGTAATAAGTAATAGTGAATAGTGAAGAAGTGCGGCGAATTTTATTCACTGCTCGTCATTGCGAGCGAAAGCGAAGCAATCCAGACAGTGCAAAGTGATAGATGGTTGGCTATGATTTTGAGATTGGCATCGGGTTTTATTCTGGATTGCTTTGTCGCTACGCTCCGCGCAATGACGGGGAACGGGAAGTGATGAGTACACTGCGTGCGCTTTTTGTCATAATTTATGCGGTATGTGAGTTTAATGGCAATCTAATTGGGTATGTGCGTACCGAAAAATATCAAAAACCGTCGTAACGTGCGTTCTACTGGGTTATTTTTGCTGGAAAATTTTAGTTTTTCTGTGTTTTAGTCGATATGCTCTTGACATATACACGGGTGTGTATGCTATTATGGTGTATACTATATTTTATAGAATAAGAACTATGTTCTATTATTATAACATAATAGAGGCAAAGGACGTTGCTTATGCTTTTGAAAATAAGGAAAAATTGTATTGCAATACTGGCGGCAGTGCTTATTGCGTTGCTGTTGGTGGTTTGCGCGGTAGGGCTTGCTCAAAACGGGCAGGTTGCACACGCAGACAGCACTCCATCCGTGCGTATATTCTGGGGAATTACGCATAGCGGCGAGTTTATCGTTTCAGATTCATCCGGCGATATATCTTCGGCGGGCTGTGTGGACGAAGGCTCGTTTCAAGCGGATAACGGCAGTAGGTTCGACACGGACGTAGCTCCCGTGCCTTGGGAGGAGCATCTGGAATCTATCCAAAAGGTTTCCTTCAAGGGCAACGTAGTGCCTGTGTCGCTGTCATACTGGTTTGCGGGCTGCTACTATCTGAGAGAAATTGACTTCACCGGCTTGGATACCTCCCTCGTACAAGATATGGGAAATATGTTCCTCAACTGCGCAATGCTTGAAAGCCTCGATTTGTCAAGCTTCAACACCGCGAACGTAACGGATATGGAAGGTATGTTCTTCGGATGCGTGGGCTTGACTGGCGCATTCGGCAAGGGTGCGGACGCGAGTATAAGGATAAGCAATAACTTCACGACCGCAAATGTAAAGCAGATGGATAAGATGTTCCACAACTGCTACGGTCTTACCGAGATAGACATGTCCACCTTCGATATTGCGCTTGGCAACGGTATGACGATGGAGAATATGTTCTTCGATTTCGACAACAGCACGCCGTCCAACTTTGCTATTAGCAAAATCATTACTCCCAACACCATCGCCGACGGTGTTGAGATTATGTTGCCAACAAAGTTCTACGACACGGTGCTTGAAGCGGATATAGTCGATAACTCCGAAAGCGTACCTAAGTTTATACTTACAAGCGAGAATCAGGGTAAGCACGAGCTTTTGATTCACGAAGAGCATAACTATAACGCGGCTACATGCTTGAAAAAGGAATCTTGTTCGATATGCGGCGACCAGCAGGGCGTTTTGAATAAGAATAATCACGACGTAAATTGCGGAAAGATTTTCTATTGGGATATTGACGGCTCCGAGCTTGTTGTGTCAAGACACTGGCACGAGCTTGCAAGTAATG
>CAMWIB010000020.1 GCA_947174215.1 uncultured Clostridia bacterium | reverse complement strand
TGTTGAATACGAAAAATCACGACCTAAATTGCCGAAAGCTTTGCTATTGGGATCTTGACGGCTCCGAGCTTGTTGTGTCAAGACACTGGCACGAGCTTGCAAGTAATGAAGAGGAAGTCGGTTCATTTGAGTATAACGAGGTGTTTAGCGCAGAGGGCGCACCTTGGTATGAATCACACGCGCAGATTGCGACGTTCTCTGTGGTTGCGGAATCTGATGAATTCGACGTTGCGCCTACCTCAACAGCAAATTGGTTCTACGGACTTGAAAACCTGACGGGCGTTGATTTCAACGGACTTAATACGACAAGCACTACGAATATGAGCGGAATGTTTGGCGGTTGCAGTTCTCTTCAAACGCTTGAACTCAATTTGCTCGACACCTCAAACGTAGATAATATGGACGGAATATTCAGCGGTTGTAGCGCACTTACCTCGCTTGACCTCTCAACGTTCGACACCGTAAGACTCAGGTCGATGAAATCTATGTTCAGCGGTTGTAACGCAATGACTTCCGTCAACCTGTCAAGTTTCAGCATCTCGAACGCTACGGTTGATGAAAACGTGTTCAGCGGCTGTACCGCGCTTAACGAGATTACAACGCCTATCGCAATGGGAAGCAATCAGATATCTTTGGCGGTGAAGGCGGACGCACAGTGGTGGAACGGTACGCAGGATATAGAAGTCCTGACAAACGCCGACGTCAACAAAACTATACATAGACACGACGCACATAGCTTTGGCAACAAAGTACCGCAGAAGAATGCGTCCTGTACCGAAAACGGCGTAAAGGCACACTACGTCTGTAACATATGCGAACAAAAGTTTTTGGAGAAAACGGACGCCACGCCCGCAACGGCGGCGGCGCTTGCAATAGAAGCCTCTGGACATAGCGGCGGTAACGCAACCTGTACCGAGCAGGCAAAGTGTATCGTCTGCGGCGAGAATTACGGCAATCTTGCTCCGCATACCCCCGGTACTCCAAGGAGCGAGCAGATTGTTCCTGCAAACTGCGAAAAGGCAGGCTCGTACGTCGAAGTCATCAGCTGTACCGAATGTACGCAAGAGATTTCAAGAGAGAAAAGAGAGCTTCCGATAAATCCCGACGCACACTTCTGGGATGAGGAGCATAGAAAACTTGAAAAGGAAGCAACCTGTTCGGAAACCGGTTTATGGATTTATACTTGCATTTTCAACGTTAAGCATACGCAAACAATTTCAATCCCGATAGACCCGAGTGCGCACAAGTACGGCGAGTGGACGGTTAAGGTTGAAGAGTCCTGTTCTACGACGGGTATGAGAGAACACGTTTGCGAGTACTGCGGTGAAGTTGAGAGAGACGTCATTCCGATGGACGTAAACAAGCACGTCTACGGTGAGTGGATAGTCGGCAAGCCTGCTACCTGTACTCAGGACGGCGAAATGGCGAGAGCCTGCGTATACAGCGTAAACCACAAGGCGGACGTTGATACGATTCCCGCAACGGGGCATACGTTTGGAGCAAATACCGTACGTCAGGCGGCAACGTGTACGCTTCCCGAAAGCACGAGCGGTATCTGCGTAACGTGCGGCGAGTACGTCACGATAGAGCTTGCGCCCGCACTCGGACACGATATGAAGCATTTCGAGGCGAAAGCCCCCACGTGCTTGGAACACGGTTGGGAGGCGTATGACGCGTGTTCGCGTTGCGACGAGTCTACTTATCACGAAATTGAAAAGTTAGCTCACACCGTCGTTCGTGACAGTGCGGTAGAACCGACTTGTACCGAGGACGGCAAAACGTACGGCGAGCATTGCTCGGTTTGCGGCACGGTTCTCGTTGAGCCGCAGGTTATCGAGGCGTTCGGTCACGAATTCGGCGAGTGGATTGAGTCTGAAAAAGGTTCGTTCAACGACTATACTCAAAAGAAGAGAGTTTGCTTACACGACGCAACTCACGTTGAAAGCAAAATCGAAGTAGGCTCGTTCAACTCCGGTTGGGTCATTCCAATCATCATATTTGTGATTCTTATTGTAGGTGAACTGGCGTTTATCACCGTTTACCTGATTCGCAAGTATAAAGAGAAAATCATAGGCAAGTGGCAAAGGATGAAGAAATAATGTTTACGATGATGCATTTATTTATTATATTGCTCGTTTTCGCGGTACTGGCTACTGCGGGAGTCGTGACTATCATTGTGTTGGAGATAAAGAAGTCCAAAACGACGTACGTCAACGACGACCAGAACGAATACGGCGGCGAGCCTGAATTGAAGGTTGTAGTCAAAGACGGCGTAACTCAGTTTTACGTCGTCGAATACAGCAAGAGCTTTGAAGCGAAGCTCATTCAGAGTAATGACGTCGCAAAGAAGTACTATTCCGAGCTTAAAAATATGTTGCTTTCTTATGAAGGCGTCGAGAGTCGTATTACTTGGAGATGGGAGCTTTTCCGCGCAGGCGAAAAGATTGTCGCCAAGATAAGAATTCGCGGAAATACGCCGTCACTGCTTCTTCCGCTCGACCCTGACGAATTTGCAGGTACGAAGTATTATGTGAACAGCTTCGCAGGACTTGACGCATATGCTGAAACGCCTTGCCTCTACCGCATAAAGAGCGACAAGAGATTGCGCTACGCAGGAGAGCTTATTTCGCTTGTTATGAAGAGAAACGGTATTTGTTCTAATGTGTCAGGCAAGAAAGTGGACTACGCAGAACAGTATCCGTATGAAACGACGAATATGCTCATTGCACGCAACCAGATTAAGGTTCTCACCGACGTGCAAGCGCCCGTAGGCTCGGTGTTCAGCCCGCAGGAGATATATAAGAGTATGGACGCCGCGCAGGCTGATTCCATATTGAGGGACGATATAGCAGAGGCGCTTATCTGCAAGTCGGACAGAATTTCAAATGCCACGCTTAAATGCGCCGTAAGCCTTGGAACGCTTGCAAAATGCTTTACCGAGGGCGAGGTTGTAACTATTGAGGGAATTAAACGCCGCATAAAGGTTGACCCAAATACGTCGTATGTGAAAATCATTGAAAAGGGAACGCTGACCAAGCCTCTTATTATCGAAGCAGATGAGTTTTCTCTCCCCGCCATAAAGATGATTGCCTTGATGGGCGGCACCGCCATAAAGAAAGGCTGAGGCTTTTAGCGGGCAGAAGCCCGCAAAGCCAAATCATTTATAAAGCTAACCGTATATCAAAAACAGTGTAGCGTTACAAAAGTTAGAACAAAGAATAAGAAGATAAAACCATTTGTAAAACCGTGATTGATAAACGGTAGTGAATTGATGAACGTGTAGCAAACGGTATAAATGATGATATATAACGATTTAAGAATGATTTACGTATGATATACGTAAAAGAAAGCACCCGAATTCGGGTGCTTTTCGTTTATGTTTTGTTATGTATTTTCGTAGCTTTTGTTGTTGCTTTGCGACGAGGGCTTAGCCCGCAGAGTGGAAGCCCTTGCCTGCAACCTCGTGCGCTTTGACTATGTACGTAAAGGCGAGCGGGTCAACCTCTTCGATAATCTTCTTAACCGCGCTGATTTGACGTTTTCTCACTACGCAGGTAAGCACCTTATGCTCGACCTTCGTATAGCAACCGATAGCCGTTGACATCGTAACGCCGCGGTGCAATCTCTCGCTGATAGCGGTGGAAATATCGTCGGGCTTGTCCGTGATGATGTTGATAACCGCAGACGACAGGAAGCCTGCCTGTACGATATCCGTCGTGATAGAGCCGAATACGAGGGAAACGAATGAGAAGAATATCGGGGTGAGTATGCTCACAACCGCGTCGCTTGCCTGAATGCCCTTGGGGAGGCTGATTACGCCGAGGATACCGGACAAACTTGCAACGATACAGTCGCAAAGCAGAATCCAGCGTTGTGCGCTCGTGTCGGGGTTTTTCTTGTGGAGAATCTTACCTACGATATCCGTGCCGCCCATACTCATATTGTAGCGGAGCATTATGCCAAGTCCGAAGCCTGCGGTTGCACCGCCTGCGAGTGCCGCAAGTATTTTATATTCGGGCTGTTCTGACACGTTGAACTGAGGGAAGTGTACTACACGCAGTAAGAACATAAGCGCGGAGTAAATTGCTACGATGCCGAACGTGCTTATTGCAAACTTTTTGTTGAGTATAAAAGCTGCCGCTCCGATAAACGGAATGTTCATTATAAACATCATAAGACCGGGGTCGAATATCGTATGCAATATTTCGTTGTTTGGAGCAAGAATATCTACTATGTTATAGATGATAGAGGATATACCGCCCAAGCCGCCGGGTGCGAAGCCGTTCGGAATGATGAACATATAAGTCGTAACGGAACGGAAGCAGGCGAGCAAAACCAAAATGATAATGTGCTTTGCAAGCACCTTGGTTTCATCCTTCGTGAGCTTTATCTTTTTGTCGCGGGTTGCGGACTGCGTAAGCGCGCTGTCCGTGCCGTTCAAAGTGCCTGCCGTCAAGCTGTCTGCGGCAACTTCCTCCGAAACGTCCGTAGATGCGGAGCTGCTTTCAATAAGCTCCTCGCTTTGAATGTTTGTGTTTTCGAAATTTTCTCCCATTGCTAACCTCATTTGCCGTAATAAAAAACGCGCAACATAATCATATGAATTTGTAAAAGAACAATCCAGTGATTTGCAAATTTTTTGACTTGTAAAATATGTAAAATGTTTAATTGGCGTTTTTTGTCGTAAGATTGAAAAATTTCTTTTATTTGGAAATATACCGTTATTGACATTATTGTAGAATTATGTCATACTTTATATATATAATATAGCAAATTTACCGTGGGTATCTTTTTTTTATGACAGATATGGATAACAAGGACATACAGTCGCAGGACTCAAATTTGGAAATCAATTCGCAGGCGGAGGAAGCTACGGCTGATTTCAGCATAGAAAAATCCGGTCAGGCGGGCGGTTTGCAGGATAGCGTACAGCCTGTCGAATCGGCGGTCAAGTCGGATACTGAAAGCGGCTCGGATAAGGAGCAAATAGTGCTTGCCGATAAGCAGACCGAAGAGGAGAAGAAAAAGGCTTTGAAAAAGGCTCAGGCTATGATTGGCGCAAAGATGCTCGGCAAGGGCTTGCTTGAAAAGCTCAAAGAATCCGTCATATCCGTCGCACCTATCGCCGCGATAATTCTTATTCTTTGCCTTACTCCGATTGTGGACATTGCGCCCCGTGAGATTTGGACGTTCGTCGTTTCGGCAATATTCCTTATTTTGGGCATAAGCTTGTTCAACCTTGGCGCGGACCTCGCTATGACTCCTATGGGCGAGCATATAGGTTCAGGTCTTACAAAGTCACGTAAGCTGTCGCTGTTGCTTATCGTATGCTTCATTATGGGCGTGCTTATTACCGTTGCGGAGCCTGACTTGTCAGTGCTTGCGGAGCAGGTCAGTGCGCTTCTTCCCAGCAGTATGATACTCGTCATTGTCGTCGGCATCGGTGTCGGTTTGTTCTTGGTGTTCGCCATATTCAAGGTGGTTTTCAAAAAGAACCTCACAACGCTGTTGATGTTCTTCTATATGGTGCTGTTCTCCGTCGCCGCTATAATGATTGACAGCGGTAAGGGCGACCTATTCCCACTCGCATTTGACTCGGGCGGTGTTACGACAGGACCTATCACGGTTCCGTTCATAATGGCACTCGGCGTCGGCGTCGCGTCAACGGTAGGCGGTCGCAAGTCGCAGGAAAACAGCTTCGGTCTTATTGCGCTTTGCTCAATCGGACCTATGCTCGCAGTGTTCATTCTTTCTCTGTTTATGACGGGAAAGTTGGAGTACGCAATTCCGCCTTATGCGTTTGCGGAGAATATCGGTGCGGAGCTTGCGCATACGCTCGGCTCGTCTGCAAAGGACGTTGCAATCGCACTCGCGCTGATAGTCGGCTTCTTCTTGGTGCTTCAAATCATCGTTCTCAAACTTCCCAAAAGACGTCTTATTCAAATTGGAATCGGCATTATATATACGTTCGTCGGCTTGCTCATATTCTTCACGTCGGTTGAGATGGGCTTCATGACGATAGGCTTCAAGCTCGGACAGGCGCTTGCAACGTTCAATAAGCCGCTCCTAATCGTGATTAGCTTCGTTATCGGCTTCGTCGTCGTCCTCGCAGAGCCTGCGGTACACGTCTTAAATAAGCAGGTAGAGCAGATAACAAACGGTGCGGTCAAAAAGCGTTCTATGTTGATTGCGCTTGCAATCGGCGTAGGTATTTCAATCGGACTGTCTGCACTCAGAGTCGTGCTTGACTTCTCGCTTTTGTACTTCATCATTCCCGGCTACATACTTTCGCTCGGTTTGTCACTGTTCGTGCCGAAGCTGTACACGGCGATAGCGTTCGACTCAGGTGGCGTCGCAAGCGGACCGCTCACGGCAAGCTTTATTTTGCCGATGATTCTGGGCGCGTGTAGCGTTTTGAATGCAAGCAAGGCGTTGTCGCTCGCGTTCGGCGTAGTCGCGATGGTTGCAATGACTCCGCTTATCGCAATTCAGCTTCTCGGCTTTACGGCAATTACTTCCGCTAAGGTCAAGGCAAGACGCAATATCAGACGTATCGTTGACGCTCACGACGAGCAGATAATCGAGTTTATGTGAGGTGCATATGGCTAAGAGATTGGAACATATTTCAAATATTAAAGCAGATGTGCGCAACGCAGTGACAAGACGACTTCCCGACAAGAGCGCGGCTACAAAGAGCGCAAACACCAAGATGAGTACCAATAAACTTGAATTGCTCATCACCGTGGTAAACAGGAAAAAGTCGGAATTCTATCAGGACTTGCTGTTGTCATTCGAGGTCAATATGCAGGTTGCCGTACACGCTCGCGGCACTGCGTCAATGCAGATGCTCAGCTTGCTCGGTCTTGAAGATTCACCAAAGACTGTTATATTCAGTTTCATACGCGAGGATAAGTTGCAGGACGCGCTTGCAACTCTCGAAAACAAATTCCAAACGATAAAGGACGGTAGAGGCGTCGCGTACACCGTACCGTTGTCAAGTGTAATAGGCGTGGCCGCCTTCGGCTTTTTGAGCAATAACGTAAAGACGGTCAAGGAGGGTAAAAATGGCTAATTTTGAACATCAACTTGTTGTGTGTATCGTAAACGAAGGCTTTGCCGATTTGGTTATGGACGCGGCGAGAGAAGTAGGCGCAAGAGGCGGTACTGTCATCTCCGCAAGAGGTACGGCAAATCAGGAGGCACAAAAGCTGTTTGATATAACCGTTGACCCTCAGAAGGAAATGGTTATGATTGTCGTTCCCACCGAGCTTAGAGATGACATTTTGCATGCGCTCTACAAAGAGGTCGGATTGAATACTCCCGGTCAGGGAATCGCGTTTGCTATGCCCGTTGATAACGTAATCGGTATTGCAAGCAACAAAAAGAGCGAGAGCGAAGACCCAACGGATAAATAATTGAAAGGGTAGATAGCTCTATAAGCTTAGCGCACTATAAATAAGAGTAGAATTTATCAAAGAATTCTCAATATCAATTTGAATATTATAAAAATATCAAGGGCATTGCAAATCGCAATGCCCTTGACTTATGATAAATATTTATTATAGATATTATGCTTGCTTAGATATTATGCCTGTTTACTTTCCGCAACCGCATTTGCAATTGCGATTGCAAGTTGGTCGGGACAGGAGGTTGACTTATAACCGCAGGTGATTCCTTTGAGCTTGCTTGCAACGTCGTTTACGTTCATTCCTTCAACAAGTCTGGATATTCCTTGCAGATTGCCGTTGCAACCGCCCAAAAATCTTACGTTCGAAATAATATCTCCGTCAAGGTCAAACTTAATCTGCACTGCGCAGGTGCCTCTCGTTTTGTACGTATATTCCATAGCTTTCACCTCAAATTTGTGTTCTTTTATATTATGATAGCAAATCGTGAATTTATTAGCAAGTGTTTCAAGTTGCATTAAAGCGTTTTGCTTTGCATAGACTTGTATGAAGTTGTATATACGTGAGGTGATATATGTCTGTTAGGAAAGAAATTATAGTTTTGAGCGGCGGTGGGCATAAAGGCGTTGTAAAAATATCGGGAGTAACAGGTAAGGATAACGTGGCGAAGGTGAGCTGTACGCTCGACTTCCGTCCCATTGGCGCAACCCTGTATCTCGTAGGTGACAATATCGCGCAAATAAAGCTTAATGATATAAATTGCGAGGTTGAAGTGCCGTTTAGTGCGGAATATGAAACGGGATGCGTAGTGCGTTCAAGCTCGCTTACAATGTTTGGCGGCAAGGGCGCAAAGAGTCTGATGTTAAAGCGTATAGACGATTTCGCACGCGCCGAATCACAAAAAAGCAAAGTGGTAGCGGCTAAGGTAAGCCAAAATTTCAAAGAGGAAAATTGCGAGGTTGGCAGTGCAAAACCTATCGAACTTGAAGAGATGATTTCTGAGGATGGCGACGTAAGTGACGAGGCGAAAGCGCAAACCACAGACGGTTTGGCAAAACAGAATAAATCAAAGCCGCACGTCGGCGTTTCATCAAAAAGCGACGTCAAGCCGCTCGGCGAGTGGATAAAGTACGACGGAAATAATTTCTATTATGCCGTAAAGCCGCAGATTGACGAGATGTTTATTTGCTATCCCGAGGAAAAACTGTTGACTGATTCCGTACCGAACTCGAAGTGGGTACGCGTAGACGCCGAGGACGGTTATTACGTTGTCGGGTTGCTTTTCGATGAGGACGAGCCGTCCTTTATATGTTATGGTGTGCCACAGCTCGTATCGCAGGAGAAGAACGCACGCCGCGCGCCCGAAGAGCTTGAAAATATGTGCGTCTGGCTACCCCTCAATGATTCTGACGGACTGATTGATGGATATTGGATGATATATCAGTCCGCCAAAACTGGCGAAATAATAAAGTAGTTGTGCCGAACGCACTTTGCGCCAGACGTCACACACTGCGTGTACGCACATTCGTGTGTTATGCGATAGTGGTGTGGAAAATGAGTAATGAATAAACACGCGAGATGTGCTGTGAGCGCAAACTATTAAGGTGCAAAATGAGGGAAGTGAATTCCCTCATTTTGCGGAATGGAATTATTTATTGGGCGTTTTAGCGTTCTGCATAAAAATATCACGATTTTTTGTTTTTCAATATAGCTTTATGACACGTATAAATTTTAGTTTTTACTTCACATTTGTTTAGTGAAATATTCAATTCACTATCACACTAAGAGTGTAAATTATCAACTTGCACTGAATGCGTGGCTATGGTACAATTTATATATATCAAGTAGGTGGGCGTACGTATGCAAAAGACAAAGAAGAAAGCAATTATAATCATATCTGCGATTTTGGCGTTTGCCATTATAGTGATTAGCATTACGCTTCCTTGTCTGTTTACGAAGGGCTTACTTGGTACGGCGCATCCATTGAACAAAGAAAAAGACGGGCAGATACGCGTGGCGTGCGTGGGGGATAGCGTTACGTACGGCTACGGTATTTCAAACTGGACGAAGAACAATTATCCCGCACAGCTTGGGAAATTGCTTGGAGATAAGTATTGCGTAAACAACTACGGCTTCTCGGGTAGAACTGCGGGCGAGCTGGGAAATAAGCCGTATACGGAAGAAAAGCTGTATAAACAAAGCCTTGACTTTAAGCCGAATATCGTCATCATCATGCTCGGCTCAAACGATACGAAAGCCGCGAACTGGCACGGAAAAGAGTCGTATATCAACGACTATAAGAAAATAATACAAAGCTATCTCGACCTCGAAAGCGTAGAGAAGGTTGTCATAATGGCGCCGCCACCCGTATTTGAGTATAAGGGTAAAGCTCCGTTCGGAATTGATAACGAGCTGATAAAAAACGACCTAAACTCCGCCGCGAAAACTCTCGAAAGAGAAATGTCGCTGTCGGGTATTATTGATTTGTACGAGATGTTTGACGGAAAGCCCGAGCTTTTCTCCGACGGCGCACACCCAACTAAGGAAGGCGCGGTTATGATTGCCGAGAGAGTATACGCTGAGATAAAGCTATTATAAGCTTGGAGATATTCTCGCAGGGCGGTGAACTTCGCCGCATTGAAATCTGAAATTATGACGGCCTGAAAGCTGAAAATGGTTGGCAAGCGGAATAAATCATTATAAATGACGACTTATAGTACTATATATAATAAATATAGAAATATAAAATAAACAATAATATACTATATTTTGTGCCAACCTTAATGCGCCTGCACAAGCGCAAAAAATATTTGAAAATCATTGAAAATTGTTAAGTAATTTGCTTGACTCAAATTTGACAAGTATGTAAAATATAGGAGCGTGTCTTATTAGGATACGTATATTTCGTTGCATCGCAACGATAAAAAAATAAATGACACACGCGGGTGAGTGTGTAAGAACTGCAAATTTATAGGAGGCTAATCTAAAAAATGGCTGGACAGAAAATAAGAATAAAGCTCAAAGCGTACGACCACAATCTCATTGACGTTTCCGCAGAGAAAATCGTTGAGACTGTGAAAAAGACCGGCACGAAGGTTTCCGGTCCGATTCCTCTTCCTACGGATAAGGAAATCGTCACTATCTTGCGCGCAACGCACAAGTATAAAGACAGCCGCGAGCAATTTGAACTCAGAACACATAAGCGTTTGATTGACATCTACAATCCGACGAGCAAGACGGTGGATTCCTTGATGAAGCTTGACTTGCCGGCGGGCGTTGATATCTCAATCAAGCTCTAAGCGGAAAATAACAAGGAGGATGAACTTTATAATTATGGATAAAGCAATCATCGGAAAAAAAGTTGGAATGAGTCAAGTCTTCACCCCAGAGGGGAAGGTCATTCCGGTCACGGTAGTCGAGGCAGGTCCTTGCCCCGTGGTGCAGGTAAAGACCAAGGAGAATGATGGCTATGAAGCAGTCCAAGTAGGCTTCGGCACGGTTAAGGAAACCAGAGTCAACAAGCCCGTCAGCGGACACTTCAAGAAGGCAAACGTTACTGTCAGAAAGTATCTGCGCGAGTTGCGTCTTGCAAACAGCGCAAGCTATCAGGTCGGACAGGAAATCAAGTGCGACGTGTTCGCGGCAGGCGACAAGGTTGACGTCACTGGTACGTCAAAGGGTCACGGCTTCTCGGGCGTTGTCCAGAGATGGAACAACCACATCGGTCCTAAGGCACACGGCTCCGGTTACCACAGAGGCGTAGGCTCAATGGGTGCGTGTTCTTCTCCGTCAAGGGTATTTAAGAACAAGCACATGGCTGGCCAATGGGGCCATGAGCAGGTGACTGTGCAGAACCTTACGGTCGTTCGCATAGACGTCGAGAGAAATCTCCTTTTGGTAAAGGGCGCAGTCCCCGGTCCGAAGGGTGGACTTGTGATAGTCAAAGAGTCTGTTAAGGGCTAAGCGGAGGTAGAAGATGAAATTAGACGTGTTGAATATGTCCGGAAGTAAAGTCGGTAGCGTGGAAGTCAGCGATTCTATCTTTGCGTGCGATTACAAAGAAGCGCTCGTACATCAGGTAGTTGTTTCTCAGCTTGCCAACAAGCGTCAAGGCACAATGTGCAACCTTACGAGAACGGAAGTTCGCGGAGGCGGTGCAAAGCCTTACCGTCAGAAGGGTACGGGTCGCGCTCGTCAAGGCTCCATCGTCGCACCGCAGTACGTAGGCGGCGGCGTGGTGTTCGCAAAGAAGCCGAGAGATTTTTCACAGAAAATCAACAAGCGTATGAACAAGATAGCTTTCTATTCCGCTCTGTCGGAGAAGCTCCGTCAAAACGAGGTCGTAGTACTTGATAAGTTTGAGCTTGCCGAGGTCAAGACCAAGTACGTTGCGGCGGCGGCAAAGGCACTTGCTCCCAGCGGCAAGGTAATGTTCGTGCTTGGTGAACACAATGCAGATGCACTTCTTGCGAGTGGCAACATTCCCGAGGTCAGCGTCTGCGAAGCAAGAATGCTCAACGTATACGACATCGTTTCCACAAAGAACCTTGTCCTCACCGTTGACGCAATCAAGCAGATTGAGGAGGCAAACGTATGACAGCATATGACATCATAATTCAGCCGATTCTTTCAGAGAAGAGCTTTGACGGTATTCCTGATAAGAAGTACACCTTCAAGGTGTTGAAGTCGGCAACGAAGTCGCAGATTAAAGCGGCGGTTGAGCAGATTTTCGGCGTAAGAGTTGAAAAGGTCAACACCGTCAACTACGACGGCAAGTTGAAGAGAATGGGCAGAAACGAGGGTAGACGTTCCGCATACAAGAAGGCAATCGTCACCTTGACTGCCGAGAGCAAAGCAATCGAGTTCTTCGAGAGCCTCGCATAAGGAAGGAGGTTATTTAGAATGGCAATTAAGAAATATAAACAAACTTCTCCTGCTCGCCGTTTTATGACGGTAGCCGCTTATGAAGAGATTACCTGCCC
>CAMWIB010000019.1 GCA_947174215.1 uncultured Clostridia bacterium | reverse complement strand
ATTGTAATTGTTTGGTTTAGAACAAATTGCACTAATTCAAAAGCACTCCAATTTGGAGTGCTTTTTGTTGGATGAATTCTGTAATTTCCCAGTCGTGATAGATTGGTTTTGCTTTGGTATTCAGTGAACAAAATCGAATTCGGATATATCCATTTTATTTATAACCAATGCTACGTATCTTATATATGGCGCAGATGCGCAATCCTCACCATCTTTACAGTCAACGTAATAATATTCGGCGGTTAGTTTTTTATCTTCAATGATAATATTGAATAGTTTGAACTTGTGTGCCGTCGTGCAGAATCCAATGGCTTTCAAAAGAACCATTTGCTTATTGAAATCAATATCTTTATAAAAGCCGGTAAATATTTTGTCAAACTCTTTCTGCGTTCTTATGATAAAGCATTTGTTTTCCGCAATATTTCCATTTCCCTTAAAAGTTAGGTTCTCAGCCATAAACTGCGAATTGATATATTCGCCTACATTATCGTATAGAACGGCGTGGCGCTTGTTGGTATTGCACGCGCAGAGTATTCCGCTCGCCATAACAAGAATTAAGCTCAAACAAAGTATTTTGCTGATAAGCTTCATTTTTGAATTTGCCATTATGCCCTCCTTGCCTATTGGGCTACTGCATATTTCACAGTATTGAAATGCTTTATAAATATAATATAGCATAAGGCATGTAATCGGTCAATATTGACGTGCGTATAATAATTCCGTATAAATGTATGCGTTACTATTTCATATTGATATGTTTGTAATATTTCCGTTTGGTTGTCACACGCTAAATGCGAGGTGAACAATGAAACGTACAAAACCTTTTGTATTTGCATTATTTATATTGATTGTTGCCGCTATGCTGTTTAGCGCGGCGGTGTTTACGTTCGACGAGGCGGAGAACAGGAAGCTTTGCTCGGCGGCGAGCGTGTATGATATGTTGAATCCGCGTATAATCGAGCTATACGAAACGGAGATTGCGGGCGAGCGAGTCGTGTCGGATATATCGGCGGCTACGCTTTCGCGTACGGCGGAGAGGCTTGGTATATCCGTGGAAAAGCTTAAAGCGGTGCTGATGTTACAAGACCTTGCGGCGAGGGTTGGGCGTAACGTGAGCCTGAACGAGCTTGCGGCTATGAACGACTTCAAGCTGTTTTCGCTCTTCAAGCAGTGCGCCGAGGACTATCTCTCCACACAGCCCGAGGGCAGAAGGCAGGAACTTGAAAAGCTCTTGAAGGACGCCTTGCACGCATAACGCTCTAAATATATTTCGCAAAAAGTAGGGATTCACTTCCCATGGGGTCCCCGCAAAACGCCCCTGTTTTGTGGGGTAATTTTTTGCACCTTATGCGTTTGCGCTCACAGCAAAACTCATTGCCATTTTGGTTTTGGTTTGATAATGGCACTTAGCAGTTTCAATCACACAAAGTGTGCAATGATTTTGCGTGCCGTCAGGCGTGACATTCGGCGCAACTAAAATAAATTTCTGGATTGTGTTGGTTCAATCGCTTGTATTATAATTTTTGCAATGCTATACTATAAGCGCAGGAGGGTGATATGGACGTTTCACAATCACAGTCTTTGGCTGTCAAAGCAAGACAGCTTCGCGATGACGTAATTCAAACGATAGGTACGTTTGGCGTCGGACATATCGGCGGAGCAATGTCGGTTATGGATGCTTTGACGGTCATTTATTATTCTAAGGCAAATATAGACCCCAAAAATCCGCGCAAGCAGGATAGGGACAGAATCGTTATGTCAAAGGGACACGCAGGTCCTGCGATGTACGCGGTGCTTGCGGACCTTGGCTACTTCCCCAAGGAATGGCTTTCAACCCTCAACAAGAACGGCACGAACTTGCCTTCTCACTGCGATATGAATAAGACCCCCGGCATTGATATGACGGCTGGCTCGCTCGGACAGGGACTTTCGGCGGCGGTAGGTATGGCTATGGCGGCGAAGCTCGATAAGAACCCCGCAACTATATATTGCTTTATCGGCGACGGCGAGGCGCAGGAAGGTCAGATTTGGGAAGCGAGTATGCTCGCAGGCTCGCGCAAGCTTGACAACCTCATCGTCTTGCTTGACTACAACAAGATGCAGCTTGACGGCAAGGTGTCGGATATAAACGATATCTACCCCGTCGTTGACAAGTGGAAGGCGTTCGGCTTCTTCGTGCAGGATATCGACGGTCACGATTTGGACGCTATCAGCGCCGCTATCGACAATGCAAAGGGTTCCGGCAAGGCGAATATGATTATCCTCAATACCGTCAAGGGTAAGGGCGCGTCCTTCGCGGAGAGCGCGGCAAACTGCCACAGTATGACAATCACCGAGGATATGTGGAGAAAGGAAACGGGGAGGTTCGAAGGGTGACTACTGATGAAAGAGAAATAAGACAAGCGCTTGCCAAGGCTTTGACGGAGCTTGCCGATAAGGACGAAAGAATAGTCGTGCTTGACGCCGACCTTATGAGCTGTCACGCTACGAAGTGCTTCAAGGAAGCGCACCCCGATAGATTTTTCAACGTAGGTATTGCGGAGCAGAATATGATTGGCGTTGCCGCAGGTATGGCAACGATGGGCAAGATTCCGTTTGCATACAGCTTCGCTCCGTTTGCTACGCGTAGGTGCTACGACCAGATATTTATTTCCGTTGCGTACTCGGGCTTGAACGTAAAGATAATCGGTTCAGAGCCGGGCGTTGCCGCGGAAGCCAACGGCGGTACGCATATGCCGTTTGAGGATATGGCGATAATGCGCGCCATCCCCAAGATGATTTGCTTCGAGCCGACGGACGCTACTATGATGGAAAAGGCGTTGCCGCAGATTGTTGACAGCAAGAGCGCGGTGTACGTGCGTATGTTCCGTAAGAAGGCGGCAAAGGTATACGATGAAACTCTCGACTTCAAGCTTGGCAAGGCGATAGAGCTTAAAGAGGGCAATGACGTTACGCTTATTGCAAGCGGCATAATGGTTGAGCGCGCTTTGGACGCGGCAGAGCTTTTGGCAAGCGAGGGCATAAGTGCGGCGGTCGTGAATATGCACACTTGGAAGCCTATTGACGTTGAAGCGGTGAAGAAAGCGGCAAAGACGGGCGCAATCGTCACTTGTGAGAATCACAATATCTACGGCGGACTTGGCAGTGCGGTCGCAGAGGTTGCAAGCCGTGAGTGTCCCGTTCCGATTCAAATGGTCGGCATAAACGACGAGTTCGGTCAGGTTGGCAAAAACGCATATCTCAGCGAAGTTTACCACATCACGACGGCAGACGTCGTGTCGGCGGCTAAGAAAGCTGTTTCAATGAAAAAGTAATAAAAAATCAGAAATCAATTGTAATCATAGCAAAAGCCACACATAAAGTGTGGCTTTTGCTTTAATAATTTCGAAATGTTAGTGTGAATATTTGAAACTATATTTAGTATTTATCTATCCCAAGTATTACGTCTGCTGAAACATTGAAGAATTTGCACATTCTAATCAACATATCCGTGCTAAGGTCTAAGAACTCCGACTCATACTTGCTGATTGCATTTTGAGTTGTACCAAGAAATTCCGCAAGTTGTTTTTGCGTTAGATTCCGTTCATTTCTAAGTTCTTTAATTCTTTCGCCGTACACAAATAAAGGATATTCCAAAATGGAGTAATATGCTTGACGCATTCCAAAATTGAATTTATGCTTAGTGTGTTCTAAGAGGAGGAAAATATGAAGAATCCTAATGAAATTTTACCGCAATGCAAGAAGTGTACGCATCTTTCAAAAATGTATTACTTCCACTGCTCATCTTTAAGAGATATAAATTATATATGTGGTATGAGATACAGCTTTGTGTCTGACTGTGAGTTTTGGGAGTTAGATGAAAATGCGGGGCAGAGTAGCCAAGGAATAAAAGAGATATTGTTAGATATGAAAGAAAAGTTATCAAATATTGAAAGTATTTTACTTGCAGAAGAAAACGCTCCTAAGTAAGGAGCGTTTTATATGAATTTCTATTTTTGCAATTTCGTCATTGAGAGGCATTTTGTGCCGAAGCAATCCAGACATTCAAGCTTAATTTTCTTTTCTGGATTGCTTTGTCGCTTCGCTTTGCGCAATGACGGAGGGTAATATATACAAGATTATCATTATTTTGTGCCGAGTATAACGGACTTCATAAACGCTAACGTGTAAGTGCAAGTCATTTCCTTTTGAGCGGCCTTCTCCTCGGCTGTGGCAGGACCGTCGTTGAATGGAGCGAGCATATCGTCGTCGTCAAGCGAGCTGAAACTCATATGGCAGCCGTTTAGCATATATTCCGTGCGGTTCTCAGGAAGTCTTGATTTGGCGTCCGCTTTCTGTGAATAGTTAAGAACGCCGTCCTTTGTAGCCTCTAACAAAAGAGTAGGCATAGATGTGTCCGCTATCGTGTAGGGCGCAAAGCAGAGCGGTGCGTACAA
Organism: uncultured Clostridia bacterium; assembly: GCA_947174215.1. Lineage (GTDB taxonomy): Bacteria > Bacillota > Clostridia > Christensenellales > CAG-917 > CAG-475. The sequence goes on along the minus strand of CAMWIB010000019.1, from coordinate 8,285 downwards.
AATGATACCTTTGACGGAATTCAAGTTTTCCTGCGTACGTCTTACTGCCGCACCGCCACCTTGGGAATGTCCGCCAATAAAGAATTCGATATCAGGGTATTTTTCAAACGTGGTTTCCGTTTCCTTATACATTATATAAGCAAACAAAACTTTCGATATAACTACTACGTATCCCTGCTTTGCAAGAGGCTCCGCAAGATATGTGTAAGACGCGGGCGGCAACATCGTGCCTAAGTAGAACAGCAATCCATATTTGGGCGTTGCGCCAACGGGCATATACGTCACTGCGTCAGTATCTTCGGTGACTTCAAACTCAAACGAATTGTCCTTGCTGTAATCAACGAAAACTTCCTGATTGTCTGGCGTACTGTCGGACTTATTGGAAGGTGTATTACACGCAATCATACAAAATGCCGTCAAGCAAAGAATCAGCACGATAAGTACTATTGAAAACAGTTTTTTCATATCTCCCCCTATGAAATACTTGTAATGATGATATTTAATTCTTCAATTAAAATAATTATACTATGCTAAATGAGGAATGTACATCCCTAATTTTTCAAATCGCTTATCATTTCAATTATGCAAAATGAGGGAATTCAATTCCCTCATTTACCGTTCACGTAATTTTGCCGTCCGTCAGATTTAATTTGCAAAATGAAGCAAGTCACTTGCTCCATTTTGCACCTTAATCGATTGCGCTCACAGCAAAACTCATTGTCATTTAATTTTGGTTTGACAGTGGCATTTAGCAGATTCAATCACACGAAGTGTGTGACGTCTGGCGCAAATTGCGTTCGGCGCAAAATTCTTAGTGAACAGAGAACAAAATATCTCCGTAATTGGGGAAGGGCCAGTAGCTCTTTGCCGTGTTCAGTTCAAGGTTGTCGCAGGTGCGGCGCAAAGCTTCCATTGCGGGGATAACCTCGTCGCGGTAGCAACGGCCTCCTTCGATGTGTAAGCCCATAGAGTGCGCTTTGTCAAGTGCGGCTTGAAGCGTTGCAATCTGCGTACGCGCGGTTTTTACGAGGTTCGCAAGCGTGTTTGCAATTTCTACTTCCGCAGAGGAGTCAACGCCTATTGCGTTTGAGTTCTTTGCCGCCTTTGCGACGTCGCCCTTGTAGCGGAGTACTGACGGAATGATTTCCATAGTCGCCATATCTAGCATCGTCATTGCCTCTATATTGATAAGGCGGCAGTAGTTTTCAATGTGTATCTCCTCGCGTGATAGAAGCTCGCGTTTGCTGAATACGTTTTGTCTTTTGAACAGCGCGATGTTCTTTTCCGACGTGAGATAGGGCAGTGCGTCCATGGTTGAGCGCAGATTGAGAAGTCCGCGTTTTTCGGCTTCTTCAACCCATTCGGCAGAATAGTTGTTGCCGTTGAAAATGATTCTGCCATGCTCGGTCATCACGCGCTTGATAATCTTATTTATACCTTCGTGCAGGTCTTTCGCCTTTTCAAGCTCGTTTGAGAACTGCTCGAACTGGTCCGCCATAATCGTGTTGAGGACTACGTTTACGCCCGCGATAGACTGTGCGGACCCCGGCATACGGAACTCGAATTTATTTCCCGTGAACGCAAACGGAGAAGTACGGTTGCGGTCGGAGGAGTCCATAGCGAATTGCGGAAGTACGTGTACGCCAAGCTGTACCTCGCAGTTCGCGCGGCGGGAATACTTTCTGCCGTCCGCGATGGCTTGAAGTATTCCGGTAAGCTCGTCGCCAAGGTACATACTCACGATTGCGGGTGGCGCTTCGTTTGCGCCAAGGCGGTGGTCGTTGCCTGCGGAAGCGATTGCTATACGCAACAAGTCCTGATGCGTGTCAACCGCGGCGACTGCGGCGGCGAGAATAAGCAGGAACTGTGCGTTATCCTCGGGACTCTTGCCCGGCTCGAAGAGGTTATGTCCGAAATTGGTGCAAAGTGACCAATTGTTATGTTTACCGCTTCCGTTTACACCGTCAAACGGCTTTTCGTGCAAAATGCAAGTCATTCCGTGCTTTGCCGCAACCTTCTTCATTATCTCCATAGTGAGCTGGTTCTGGTCTGAAGCGACATTGACGGTCGTGAATATAGGCGCAAATTCGTGCTGTGCGGGAGCAACCTCGTTATGCTTGGTTTTTGCAAGTATGCCGAGCTTCCAAAGCTCCTCGTCAAGTTCCTTCATATACTTGACGATTCTCGGCTTTATTGCGCCGAAGTAGTGGTCGTCAAGCTCCTGTCCCTTGGGAGGACGTGCGCCGAAAAGCGTTCTTCCCGTATAGAACAAGTCCTTGCGCTTTTCAAACGTAGCGGTGTCTACGAGGAAATACTCCTGCTCGGGACCAACCGTCACGTTGAGTCTTTCAGTCTTTCTTCCAAACAGACGGAGAAGGCGAACGCCTTGCTTGTTTACCGCTTCCATAGAGCGGAGAAGAGGAGTCTTTTTGTCGAGCGCGTCGCCGTTATAGGAGCAGAACGCCGTGGGAATGCACAGTATGCCGTCCTTGATGAACGCGTACGAGGTTGGGTCCCACGCGGTGTAGCCTCTTGCCTCGAAGGTAGAGCGAAGTCCGCCGCTCGGGAAAGAACTTGCGTCCGGCTCGCCCTTTATAAGCTCCTTGCCGCTAAGCTCCATAATAACGCCGCCCGATTTTGTCGGAGTGATGAAGCTGTCGTGCTTCTCTGCGGTGATACCCGTCATAGGCTGGAACCAGTGCGTGAAGTGAGTCACGCCCTTTTCAACAGCCCAATCCTTCATTTCGTTCGCAATAACGTTTGCGACTTCGAGAGAGAGAGGACGGTCAAGCGCGCAGCATTTTTTGAGTTCTTTGTACGTTTCCTTTGGCAGACGGCGCGACATAACTCTGTCGTCAAACACAAGGCTGCCGTAAAGCTCGGACATAATCATAATCTCGTTCTCCTTGGTAGGGAAGTATAATGTAATTATATGCTCTAAAAAAGAAAAGTCAAAATGGTTTGAGATAGTTTTTTTACATTGTATAAACTTTTGACAAAATTGTTTTATAGTGATATAGTAGTTTTATGAAATAAAAGAGTATAAAGTGTTCAATTTTTTTTTTTAGCGGTGCGCTGAAAAGGGCTTGGACACTTTTAATCTTTGGAGGGTTATATGGAAAACTATGTATCGCCGCTTTGCGAAAGATACGCGGGCAAGAAAATGAAATACATCTTCTCGCCTGATTTCAAATTCAGTACGTGGCGTAAGCTGTGGATTGCGCTTGCCGAGTCTGAAAAGGAACTCGGCATTCCCGTGACTGACGCGCAGATTGCTCAGATGAAGGAGCATATCTACGACATCGATTACGACTTCGCTAAGGCGAGAGAGAAAGAGGTTCGCCACGACGTTATGGCGCACGTCCTCACCTACGGCGAGGTATGCCCCGACGCAAAGCCGATTATTCACCTTGGCGCAACGAGCTGTTACGTCGGCGACAACACGGACGTCATTCAGATGAAAGAGGGCTTGATTGAGATAAAGAAAGCGCTCGTAACCTGCATAAATTCAGTACGCAACTTCGCGTATAACTATAAGGGCTTGGCTACTCTCGGCTTTACTCACTTCCAAGCGGCGCAACCGACCACGATAGGCAAGCGCGCAACGCTTTGGCTTCAAGACCTTACCTTCGACCTTGAAACCTTGGAATTTGAGCTTTCTCGCTTGAAGCTTCTTGGATGCAAGGGTACGACTGGTACGGCGGCAAGCTTCGTCGAGCTGTTCGAGGGCGATACCGAGAAGGTCAAGGCGCTTGATAAGGCTATCGCAAACAAGATGGGCTTTGCGGGCAGTATTTCCGTCAGCGGACAGACCTACACGCGTAAGCAGGACTACAACGTTGTCAGCGTGCTTTGCGGCATTGCTCAGAGTGCGGCGAAATTCTCAAACGATATAAGACTTCTTTCCCATCTCAAAGAGGTGGAGGAACCATTTGAGTCCAAGCAGATTGGCTCGTCCGCAATGGCGTACAAGCGCAATCCTATGCGCAGTGAGCGTATCGCTTCCCTTGCAAGATACGTTATGTGCGATTCTCTCAATCCCGCAATCACGGCGGCTACTCAGTGGTTTGAGCGTACGCTCGACGACAGCGCAAACAAGCGTATCGCAATCCCCGAGGCGTTCCTCGCGGTGGACGCAATCCTCGCGCTGTACAACAATATTATAAGCGGACTCACCGTCTATCCGAAGATTGTGGAAAGACATCTCAACAGCGAGCTTCCGTTTATGGCGACAGAAAATATCCTTATGTACTGCGTGAAGAATAAGGGCGGCGACAGACAGGTCCTGCACGAGGCTATCCGTACGCATTCCGTGGCGGCGGCTAAGGTGGTAAAGCAGGAGGGCGGCGAGAACGACCTTCTTGCGCGTATTCTGAACGATAGTCAGTTTAATCTCACCAAGGAAGAACTTGACGAACTTATGGACGTGCGCGCGTTCACGGGTATGGCGGAAAAGCAGGTTGAGGAATTCCTCCAAAACACCGTAGACCCGCTGATTGAAAAGAATAAATCATTTATAGTACAAAGCGGCGAGATAAACGTATAATCAATACCGTTTCGCCATATTAAATAGAAAAATAAATTTTTGAGGTGTACATATGCTTACATCAATCGTAGGTATCAACTGGGGAGATGAGGGCAAAGGCCGTATGGTCGATTTGCTCTCCGAGTCGCAAGACGTAGTCGTCCGCTATCAGGGCGGCAACAACGCGGGTCATACCGTCATCAATGACAAGGGCAAGTTCGTGCTTAACCTTCTTCCTTCCGCAATACTGCGCGAGGATAAGGTCAACGTCATGGGTACGGGTATGGTTATTGACATTCAGCACCTGTGCGGCGAAATTCAGAGATTGAGAGAGGGCGGCATTACGATTACCCCCGAGAATCTCAAAATCAGCGATAAGGCCATCGTCTGCTGTCCGTATAACGTAGCGCAGGACTGCCTCGAAGAGGATAGACTCGGCGACAAGAAGTTCGGCTCTACCCGCCGCGGTATCGCTCCCGTATACGCGGACAAGTATATGAAAAAGGCTATCCGCATGGGCGACATTCTCCATCCCGAATACTTGAGGTCGCGCTTGGAAACTATCGTTGAATGGAAAAACCTCACAATTACGGGAATGTATAAAGGCGAGGAGTATTCGGTTGAAGGCTTGCTCAAATGGTTTGAAACCTACGGCACTCCTCTAAAAGAGTACATCTGTGATACTGGCTATTATCTCAACTCCGCGCTCAAAGCGGGCAAGCGCGTTATGCTCGAAGCTCAGCTTGGCGCACTGCGCGATATAGACTTCGGTATCTATCCCTTCACCACTTCGTCCTCTACGATTACCGCCTACGGTCCTGTCGGTGCGGGCATTCCAAATCGCAAGGTTGACAATGCAATCGGCGTAATGAAAGCGTACTCCACCTGCGTAGGCGAGGGTCCGTTCACTGCTGAAATGTTCGGCGAGGAAGCGGAGAATTTGAGAAAGGCAGGCGGCGAGTACGGTGCGGCAACGGGTCGTCCGCGCAGAGTCGGCGGCTTTGACGTGGTTGCTTCAAGATACGGCTGTATGGTTCAGGCGGCGGATGAGATTGCTCTCACCAAGCTTGACATACTTGACACAATTGAGAAGATTCCCGTGTGCGTAGCCTACGACGTGAACGGCGTGCGTACTGAGGAATTCCCGAGCGGCGAGGCGTTGAATATCGCAAAGCCCATTATCGAGTATCTCGACGGCTGGTGCTGTTCAACCGAGAAGTGTCGCAAGTACGAGGATTTGCCCGAGAACGCCCGCAAGTATATCGAGTACATCGAAAAGGCAGTCGATTGCAATATCAAGTATATTTCGGTCGGCGCAGAGCGTGACGCAATCATCATCAAGTAACCAACTTCACCAACCTTGTTGATGGAAAGGATAGCTTATGGATTGTGTTATTAGGATTTAATCTGTAAGCTACCGTTTGACAAACTTAGGTTTTATATTATAAAACTGATACGATAAAAGGTGTTTTATGAAAGAAACGAAAAAACAAGCCGTTAAAAATCAGACTGTTTTGGTTTTAGATTTCGGCGGTCAGTATAAGGAGCTTATCGCTCGCAGAGTAAGAGAGTGCAAGGTTCATTCTCAGATTCTTGCAGGTAGCACGCCCATTGAAAAGATTAAGGAGCTTGACCCAATCGGTATCATTCTCACGGGCGGACCTCACAGCGTTTACGAGGAGGGTTCTCCGCACGCCTCTAAGGAGTTGTTCGAGCTTGGTATTCCAATCCTCGGCATTTGCTATGGTATGCACCTTATGGCATACACGCTCGGCGGTAAGGTTAAGTCCTGCTCCGTCAGCGAGTACGGCACGATAAACGCTACGCTTGACGATATGGACTGCGTTCTGTTCAAGGGATTGAATCCGAACGCCGTTACGCTTATGAGCCACGGCGACCGCGTGTATACGATGCCAAGAGGCTTCAAAGCCACGGCACATACGCAGGATTGTCCCATCGCCGCAATGTACAACGAGAGTAAAAAGCTATACGCGGTGCAGTTCCACCCCGAAGTTGAGCGTACCAAGCAGGGCAAAAAGCTGTTGCATAACTTCCTCTATAAGGTTTGCAAGGCGAAGGGTGATTACACCATTGACGATTTCATTCAGCGTGAGCTTGTGCGCATAAGAGAGCAGGTCGGCGACAAGCAGGTCGTTCTCGGTCTTAGCGGTGGCGTTGATAGCTCGGTCTGCGCGGCGATTCTTGAAAAGGCGATTCCAAATCAGCTTACCTGTATCTTCGTTGACCACGGCATGATGAGAAAGAACGAGGGCGACGAGATTGAAAGAGCGTTTGCAGGTAAATCTCTCAACTTCGTGAGAGTGAACGCGGAGGAAAGATTTCTCTCAAAGCTCGAAGGCGTATCTGACCCCGAGCGCAAGCGTAAGATAATCGGCGCGGAGTTCGTACGCGTATTCGAAGAGGAGAGCGCGAAGTTCGCAGGTAGCTTCCTCGCGCAAGGCACGATATATCCCGACGTAGTTGAAAGCGGACTTACGACGGGCGCAGTTATCAAATCTCACCACAACGTAGGCGGTCTGCCAAAGGATACGAAGTTCATCGGACTCGTAGAGCCGTTGCGCTCACTGTTCAAGGACGAGGTTCGAGAGCTTGGCAGAAAGCTCGGTCTTGATGAAACTCTCGTAGCCCGTCAACCATTCCCCGGTCCCGGACTTGCCGTCCGCTGTATCGGCGCAATCACCAAAGAAAGACTTGATATTCTGCGCGACGCGGACTACATCTTCCGCGAGGAGCTTGCAAAAGCAAACCTCAATTACGGACAGTTCTTTGCCGTACTCACCAATATGCGCACCGTCGGCGTAATGGGCGACGGTAGAACTTATAACTACGTTCTCGGCTTGCGTGCCGTCATAACCTCCGACTTTATGACCTGCGAGTACGCCCACATTCCGTATCCCGTTTTGGACGTCGTATCTTCCCGTATCGTCAACGAGGTGCAGGGCGTATCGCGTGTGGTGTATGATATAACAGGTAAACCCCCGGCGACCATCGAGTGGGAGTAAAATCGCACTATTTTGTGTATTGATACTTTGGACGCGATTAAAAAATGTCACCCTTAAATTAGAGGTGACATTTTTAATAATCGCTATTCCGTCGCTTCGCTCCTTACAAAAGCCTTTATCCATTTTACAGTTCATCATAAAAGTTTAGCAGAATTAGAGGTAAAATAAAAAACGGCACAACTCGTGCCGTTTTGTAAATTAGTATTAGTTTAGTTTGTTTTTTCATCGCTGTTTGTTTTTTCATCGGTTACTTTCTTCAGATACGAGAAATAATAACCATCATCAAATTTATTGCGATAACTGTCATCCGTATAATCTTTTATGTCTATCACAGGATACTCAATTTTTTCACTGTTTATGGAGTAACTAATTGTAATATTATTCGAATTAGAAATTAAACCGAAGTTAAAAAAAGATTGTTGGCGGAACCCAACATAGGCGAAAACGCCTTTTTGTGGTGTGCATTCGGATAATATTGAGTCTTTAATAAAGCTTGTTACTTTCGTCGATATGGAGTTTGTTGGTGTATGGGAATTGCGGAATGTTTTGTAAGTTCCGATTTCTTTTTCAATAATTATTATATTGTCCAGTAAAGAAATGTGAAATTCTTCATACTCATCCGTATCGGTTAGTGCAAAATAAGAACTTGATGCGAGTGCGGCACTTTCGAAATGATAAATTGTAAGATTTTCTTCTGTATTGTCAAGACTATTGTTCGTTCCGACAAACATAAATCC
>CAMWIB010000018.1 GCA_947174215.1 uncultured Clostridia bacterium | reverse complement strand
CGCGAGTTCGAGCAAATGGAAATGGAATTCTTCTGCAAGCCCGACACCGACCTTGAATGGTTTGCATATTGGAAAAACTTCTGCCATCAGTGGCTTCTGGACTTGGGTATCAAGGAGGAAAACCTACGCTTGCGCGACCACGACCCCGAGGAGCTTTGCTTCTACTCAAAGGCTACGACGGACTTCGAGTTTAAGTTCCCCTTCGGCTGGGGCGAGCTTTGGGGCGTTGCAGACCGTACGGACTACGACCTTGGTCAGCACATCAAGACGAGCGGCAAGGATTTGAGCTACGTAGACCCCGTCACCAACGAAAAGTACGTGCCGTACGTAGTTGAGCCGTCCCTCGGCGCAGACCGTGCGTTCCTTGCATTCCTTTGCAACGCGTACGATGAGGAAACCGTCGGCGAAGGCGATACTCGTGTAGTGCTTCACTTCCACCCTGCTCTTGCTCCCGTCAAGGTTGCGATACTGCCCTTGCAAAAGCAACTCAATGAGAAGGCGGAACAACTCTACATCGAGCTTTCAAAGAAATTTGCCTGCGACTTCGATACGTCCGCATCCATCGGCAAGCGCTATCGCCGTCAGGACGAGATAGGCACACCCTTCTGCGTAACCGTTGACTTCGACACCCTCGAAGACGATACCGTCACCGTACGCGAGCGCGATACGATGCAACAGGTTCGCCTGCCTATTTCGGAACTCACCAAATACTTTGAAGAAAAGCTTCAATACTAACACGCTTCGTGTGATTGATTCTTGTCTACGTGTCTAACAATAGTAAAACTATACAAGCAATTAAGCATAACAAACGACATAAAAAAGCTCGCAATACGCGAGCTTTTATTTTTATTAAAACTTATTATATATGCACATTATTCAAAAATTAGAGTATCTTTTTTCGATGAATATTTACTCCACTGCTTAGCGCCGTCGATATTCGGATTACAGGTTTTTGCAAAAGCGACGAATCTATCAATCATCTCGTGTGATAACTCAAAATCGTGCTTAGCAAACGGGCGCCAACTGTTTTTCATCGCACCTATCGCATACCATAAATCCGCGCTGTGGAAAGTACCTTTGTCGTCACCGGGGAGATTGTGGATAAACTTGAACACGTAACACGGCTTCCCCTGCTTGTTGAGCTTGCGCGCATACCTTCTTGCCATTGCCCTAAGCTCGCTCGGCACCATATCCTTTTTGAGAGAGCCGATTATACACGGCACGCCGTGCTTATTTTCGCCGCCTGCAAAGACGAGTTCATTGTCAATGACAGGCGCAGTTGCAAACAAAGACGAGAGCATACTGCCGCGTTGCCACGCTTCAAATACTTGCTTTGCGGGTAGTTTCTTAAACTGCTCAAAATCTTTCGCTCCGCTGCTCTTAACGACGGAATTCCAGAATTTTGTGTTTGGCTTGCGCTTCGGCAGAAGAATACGCCTTATTCCACCGCCGCTAAGCATAATCGCGCCCTTAATCTTTCCGTCAAGTACTGGTGATGACACAAGGTCGCAACCGCTCATTGCGCCCGCACTTTGCCCCATTAGAATTACGGAATTCGGATTTCCGCCGAAAGCCGCGATATTGTGTTTAATCCAATTTATCGCGCATAGCTGGTCGTACAGCCCAAGGTTGCCCTTGCAATTTTTGCCGTCCGCAAAGAACCCGAAAATATTCAAGCGATAGTTCACCGCCACGAATATTACGCCGCGCTTTGCGTACTCCTCACCGTCAAACGGCTTTTCGTCCGCGCTTCCGCGCGTAAATCCGCCTCCGTGGAAATACAAAATTACCGGACAATCCTTAGCTTCCTTAGGCACATAAATGTTTAAGAACAGGCAGTCTTCGCTGTACGTAAAGCTCAAACTCTCTCGAAACTCTTTATAGTAGAAAGTGTTTTTGAGCTTAGACTCGTCGCTATACGCCCTTGCCTGCGGACAGCACGCGCCAAATTCGAGCGCAGAATAATCGCCCTGCCACTCGGTGATTTCTGACGGTTTCTCAAACCGCTTTGCGACGCCGTACCTTATACCGCGAAAAGCCGCGCCGTAAGGCGTGGCTTCTCCAATTACGTTGCCGCAAGGCGTTATAACTCTAACATTATTTTGCATTGCTAAGTCCTTTTAACGTCTGCATACTGAACTGCATACTCTTGTACGCGTTAGGCGACATATCAAGCTCCACAACGGCGTTCTCTACACCGCACTCGTTTGCGGTTCTGAGAATGCTCTCAAAGTCCAACACACCTTTTCCGACCGCACGGAACACGGGAATTCCCAAGGTCTTTTTATAGTCTTTGAGATGTAGAGTATTCACTCTTCCCGACAGCTTTTTGAGATAATCATTGGCGCTGTGTCCTGCAAACTTTATCCAGAACGTATCGGGGATAAACTCAACCTTCTCCGTCCCTTCAATCATACGGTCGTACATAGATTTGCCGTTTATCTTATCGAACTCGAACCAGTGATTGTGATACGCGATAGTCATTCCGACCTTTTCAAGCTTATCCGCAGTATCGTTCAGAATGGTGATAAACTTCTCCAAATCTTTAAGCTCACCTGTACGGAACTCTTTTGGCATCATACCAATACCCATACGGTTGCAACCGTACGTCTTATGCTCCTCTATAAGCCCGTCCAAATCTCCGACAATTCTATCAAACTTGTCGTGCGTGATACAGATTGGCAAGCCGAACTCATTGGATATTGCGGCAATATTCTTCGCCTCTATTGGCTTACCGCCGGAGAGCTGAACGACCTGCGCGCCCATATCCTTAACACGCCCAAAAACCTCTCTGTATCCTTCCTCGTCTTTGAGATACTGACGGAGTGAAAAAAGCTGAATTCCGTACTGCATAAGCTGTTCCTCTTTTATTACAAATTTTAGGAATTCTCATTTATTTAGCAATATATAATGAGTTATCGCGCGAAAACTATTCCTCGTCGCCATTGACTTCATCTGCCGTTTCATCAGTTTGAACGGTAGCTTCTTCGGTCGAATCCGAAACAGCCGCTTCGGGTGCGCTGAAACTGAGTTCGTTGCTCTCGAAAGCTTCTTTGAGTCTTGCTTCCTTCAAAACTTGAAGCTCGGCAACCTTCTTCTTTGACAGCGGATACCACACGAAGAGAACGATAGCCATTATACCGAACAACACGGCAGGAATTATCGTAGCCATATCGTACATAACTTTGAGGTTTTCCATAGACTGCACCGCGCCCTTTTCATAAGCGTAGTTCATACCGAGCAATGCGCCGTTGACGGCTACTGCCGCGATAACCTGACCGAGCTTTCTGAAAAACATAAAGAAGGAGTACGCCGTACCGTCGTCGCGCTGACCTGTCTTGACCTCGATATCGTCGATAGCGTCGGTCGCCATAGACCAGACCTGCAAAACCATAAACGTAAGACCGCAACCGCTGACGAAGCAAAGCACCAAGAACAAGTACATCAATATACCCGGCTGTACGCCGCGGAGTGCAAACAGTATGAGGTTCGCGCCTGCCGCAAGCACCATACCCACAGCGCAGATTTCCTTCTTGCCGAACTTGCGCACCATCTTAGGCGTGAAGAACATAAATATCGCCATAGGCGCGTACGTGCATACAGTGGATACGAGGTTCATCCAGTTTGCTCCGAAGTAATCGTCGAAGAGGTAGAGATAGAAGCTCTGCGTGAACATCTGTCCTGCGAGCAGAAGCATACTTGCTACGCTGACCGCTACGAACGCTCTGTTTGAGAACAGAGTCTTGATAATTCTGAACGTAGTACCCTTTTCGCGCTTTTCTGCGGGCTTTGCAACTACTCTTTCCTTATTGAGCTTGAATGCGAGCAACAGCATAGCCATACACAGCACCGCCATAACAACAACGCCTATGATAACGGGAGTATAGACCATATCCTGCAAGACCTTGCCGTTCTCACCGATAATGTTCGCGCCGTTTTCGTCTACGCGGTTAGCGTACGCAAAGGTAGCTATCAAAAGTACGGGTACACTGCCGAGTCCCGCGCCGATGGAGCGGAATACGGAAAGCTTCGTTCTCTCCTTCTCGTCCGTCGTAACGACAGAGGCAAGCGAGCCGTAAGGTATTTGCAACATCGTATAGCACATACCAAACAGAACGTACGTAATAGTTGCGTACACGCAGGTCACTACGTAGTTATCTCCAAGCCCCGGCCACTTGACGAACATAAGTATCGCGGCAATGGCGAGCGGAGGTCCTGCATATAAGAACCACGGGCGATATCTGCCGAACTTGTTCGGCTTGACCGTATCGCAAATTCTGCCCATAATCGGGTCGTTTACTGCGTCCCATACTCTCGCGCCGATGAACATAAGCATTATGAACAGCGGACTCAAATGGAATATGTCAGTGTAGAACTTCTGCAAAAGCGACGTCACAAGACCGAATACCAGACAGCACGCCGTATCGCCCAGCGCGTAGCCGATATAGTCCTTGGTTTTAAGACCGCTCGTGCGTGAAATGTAACTGTTGTTTGTTACTGCTTCACTCATTTTTCTTTCCCCTAATTTTTTATTTTGTATAAACCGTTTGTGCGTGAGCTTTGCGGAGAATTGAATTTTTGATTATGTCCAAATTCTCCACAACTTTTCACTCTTAACTTTTACCTATTACCTCAAACTTACTTCGCAGAAGTAAGCTTCTCTTCCTCTTTGCGCTTTTCAAGCTCGGCAATGTACAGCTCCTCGTCGAGAGGAATCTTCACTTCCTGATGAGTCCAGCCCGCAAGGTGTATCGCGTTTGAAAAAGTCAAGCCGATGATACCCTCTTTTCCGGGGGCGAGGAATTTCTTCGTCTTTCCAAGCAGATAATCGGTGTAATTCTTGATGACGCCAATATGCTGCGGCGGATACTTGAAGAGGCGCAAATAGTGTCCCGTACCCTTATAGGTAATCTTCTTGGTCTTGGGCTTACCCATAAAGACCTCGTTATGCTCCGAGAATACAGGTTCAAGCTCTTTGTTTTTGGTGAATACGAGCTTGCCGTTTTCAATGACAATCTTGCCGCCTTCGCCCGTTATTTCAAGTCTGTTCGTACCGGGCGCGTCGTGGGTGGACGTAATGAATACGCCGGTTGCGCCGTTTGCAAACTTGCAGTACGCGGTGACGTCGTTCTCTACGTTTATAGCTCTGCCGACTGTGGACGTCGTAGCCGTAACGGATACGGGAAGTCCCGCAAGCCACGTGAACAGGTCAAGCTGGTGAGGACACTGATTGAGGAGTACGCCTCCACCTTCGCCCCACCATGTGCCGCGCCAGCCGCCCTGAGCGTAGTACGCGCGCGGACGATACCAGTTTGTGATTATCCACACGATACGCGTAAGCTTACCGAGCTTGCCGCTATCGATAATTTCCTTAGCCTTTATGTAAAGCGGATTGGTACGCTGATTGAACATCATACCAAAGAGCAATTCGGGGTGCTTCTCCGCCTCTGCGTTCATCTCGCGTACCTGCTTGGTGTACACGCCTGCGGGCTTATCGCAAAGTACATGCAATCCCGACTGCATTGCGGCGATAGCAATTTCAGGGTGGAAATAGTGCGGGGTGTTGACCATAACTACGTCGATAAGTCCCGACTTGAACATCTCCTTATAATCGCTGAATACTTTTACGCCTTTGAGGTTCTGCTCGGCGTACTTGCGTCTGCCCTCGTCGATGTCGCACACAGCCGTAAGCTCCGCGCCCTTTACGAGTCCTTTGAGCTTGGTAAATATCTTGGTGTAGAACGTACCCTGTTTACCAATGCCGACGATACCGTATCTAATCTTCTTCTTACTCATTGACATATCCTGCCTTTTTCAATAATTTTTTGAGGTTTTTATACTGCCAGAAAAATACTTCTTTTCTGGAAATATGCTTTAATGCTTTTACGCCCATCTTCTTGTCTATAAGGCGGAAAGCCTTGAAATAGTTTTTGAGTATGAGCGGCATAAACGGGAAAAGATAAACGGGAAGCTTCATCATTGAATACTTGAACGTATGCGGTTCAAGCGTCATAAAGCCCGTGTAATTTCTCTTAATCAGCTCGGAGAGAATATGCTCGTAGCAACCCTCGCCAGTGCCGACAGGGACTTCCACCTTATACTTGGAGCAATCCTTGATGTGATAGTATACCACGTAATCTTTTAGCATATCGAACGCCTTTATCGGGTTTACGTTACACTGAACGTAGTTGCTCGCGTCAAAGCACAACACGAAATCCTCGTCCGCGATATCGTTGTATATTGCGAGTACGCGCTCAGGCTCGTCGCCGTAGACCTTTTTCTCGTTCTCGTGCATGAGCTTGACTCCGCTACCCTTTGCGATATTCAAAAACTCCTTTAAGCGCTTTACGACCTTGTCGTGGCAATCGGCTGGCTTCTTATCTCCGTAATAGAAGGAGAAAATTCTTATGTACTCACATTCCATAAGCTGTGCGATTTTGACAAGCTCGGCAAGCTGTTTCTTCTGCTTTTCAAAGCCCTCTTCGTCGTCGATACCCACCTTACCTATCGGAGAGCCGATTGAGGAAAACTTTATGCCTATGCTTGAAAGAACGGGATAAACCTTTTCCTTGAACTCCTCGAACGTAAAGTCGGCAATATTTTTGCCGTCGATGTTTCTCGGGCAAAGATAGCTTTCGCCAAGCTCCTTGATTGCGGCAATCTGAGTATTCAGGTTTCCGCCAATTTCGTCATAAAAGCCTGATATTGTGATTTTGCTCATTTTAATCCTCCACTGAAACTGATATTTCCAGTTTATTATTTCTTAGTATTTTGTCCTTCCCACTCGATACGGTTTTTGAGATATTCGCCGTACTCGCCCTCGTCAAGCGGTAGCGCTACGCGCGAATTCTTGTATGCGGAAAGGTAAATTCCGTTTATTATCTGCAATGCGTTCTCGCCCTCTTGGGCAGTAGCAAGCATTTTACCCTTGCCCTTAATATCCTTTGCGAACGCCCTTATCGAGCGAAGCTGTTGTCCTTTTATAAGGTCGGCAATATATCTGATACAGCCATAGCCATACGTAGACGATGTTGACGGAGTCGCGCCGTATCCAAACTTGGTTTCGCGGTTGACTATAACCTGACTCTTATGGCGAAATATCTTCATACGCCTTGAACCTATCACGAGTCTGCCCTTGTCGCAGGCAATCTCCAAGCGGTTCACGCCCTTAATCTCGTGAGTGGACGCCGTAAACGCGCAATCGAAATTGTTGTAGCCGAGTATAGCCGTCACGTCGTTTTCCACCGTAATCTTTCTATCCACCGTGTGCGCCGTTGCGGTGATATGCTTAGG
Organism: uncultured Clostridia bacterium; assembly: GCA_947174215.1. Lineage (GTDB taxonomy): Bacteria > Bacillota > Clostridia > Christensenellales > CAG-917 > CAG-475. Next base: position 5,709 of record CAMWIB010000018.1, on the reverse strand, counting down.
CATACCGATAAGCCATTGAAGTACATCAATCTGATGTATGCACTGATTCATAAGACAGCCGCCGCCCTCGCCAACGTAGCTTGCGCGCCAACCGCCCTGATTGTAGTACGCCTGCGAGCGATACCAGTCGGTTATGATGAAATTCACGCGCTGTATATCGCCGAGCTTGCCACTTGAAAGCATCTCCTTCGCCTTTTTGTACATACGGTTACTGCGCTGATTGTAGGACACTCCCGCCTTTACCTCGGGGTGAGCCTTTGCTACCTCCGCAATGTGCTTCGCCATCGTAACGGTCGGAGAAGCGGGCTTTTCAATAAGCACGTTCACGCCGTGTTCGATAAGATATACGGCTATCTCCTCGTGCGAGTAGTGAGGAGTTGCAATGATAACGCCGTCCAGCTTTTCGGTAGCTATCATCTGTTTATAATCGGAATACCTGTTCGCTCTCTTTGCGTGCTTCTTGCACCAATCGAGCGCCTTAGAGTCAATATCGCATACCGCTTGTAGCTTTACGCCGGAAAGCAAGCCGTGCGCCAGATTGAAGGCGTGCCGCTTTCCCATTCTTCCAACTCCGATGACTGCGAATTTCAACATAATCTCCCCCGTTATCTTTTTTTACCTGTATCTTTTCCTTATCTCTGTACGCGTCCGCTTGCGTTGCCGCCTTTGAGTTGCTCCACTTCCTGAACGCTTACTCTGTTATAGTCGCCCTCGACGGTATGTTTGAGTGCGCTTGCCGCTACCGCAAACTCTACGGTATCCTGCGCGCCGTAGCCGCTGAGCATAGCGTATATCAAGCCCGCGCCAAAGCTGTCGCCGCCGCCGACTCTATCCACTATGCGCACCTGATAGGTCTTTGAAAAGTGCGCTTCGCTTTCGGTATACAGCATCGCACCCCAGTTGTTGTCGTTTGCGCTTATGCTCTCGCGTAGCGTAATTGCAACCGCCTTGAATCCAAACTTATCGACGAGTTGCTTTGCAACCTGTACGTAGCCTTCTCTGTTTATCTTTCCGTTTTCGACGTCGCTGTTTTGCGGCTTTATTCCGAACACGTCGTCCGCGTCGCCCTCGTTTGCGATAAGCACGTCCACGTACGGCATAAGCTCCGTCATAACCTCGTTTGCCTTTTGCTTGCTCCAAAGCTTTTTGCGGTAGTTGAGGTCACAGCTTACCTTTATATTTCTGCTCTTCGCCGCTTTAAGAGCGCTGAGCGTAATATCTGCAACGCCGTCGCTGAGTGCGGGAGTTATGCCTGTAAAGTGGAACCACTCCACGCCGTCGAATATCTTATCCCAATCGAAGTCCTGCGCCCCTGCCTCGGATATAGCGGAGTGCGCTCTGTCGTATATAACCTTGCTCGGGCGCATAGACGCACCCTTTTCAAGATAGTAAATACCAATTCTTTCGCCGCCTCTTGCGATATTCGCCGTATTCACTCCAAAGCCGTTAAGCTCGCGTATCGCGGCTTCCGCTATGTCGTTCTTGGGAAGCTTTGTGACAAAAGCGGTATCTACTCCGAAATTTGCAAGCGATACGGCTACGTTAGCTTCGCCGCCGCCGAAGGTTGCCTGAAAACTCGGCTCCTGCAAAAAGCGCAAGTACCCTTGCGGGGCTAAGCGCAACATCAATTCGCCAAAGGTCACAACTCTCATATGCTCAACCTCTCGACCGCCTCTTTTGACAGTCTTTCAATATCCTCAAAGCTTCCCTTCATCATCCAGCTTCCGCCGATTGCCGCAACGAAGGGTTGCTCTAAGTACTCTTTTGCATTGTTTACGTCCACACCGCCCGTCGGTAAGAACCTGACGTCGGGGAACGCCGCCGAAAGCGCTTTAAGCGTTTTCACGCCGCCGTACACTCCCGCAGGGAAGAATTTAAGGACGGAAAGCCCGAAGCTCTTTGCAAGCATAATTTCCGTTGGAGTAACAACACCGGGAAGATACGGCACGTCGTATTTATAGCAAACGTTAAGCACGTCCGCGGAGAATCCGGGGGATACGACGAACTTCGCGCCCGCGCCTATCGCCTGCTCGCACTGCTCGGCGTTTATCACCGTTCCCGCACCGATAAGCATATCCTTGCAGTTTTTCGCCGCAAGCTCTATCGCCTCTTTCGCGCACGCCGTTCTGAACGTAATCTCCGCAACCTTTATCCCGCCTTTGCTCAAAGCTTCAAGCGTGGGAAGCGTATCCTCTATCTTCTTTATCACCACGACGGGTACAATCTTGTTTTTTTCTAAGAAGGTATAATCCATAATATATAACTCCCAAATATTACACTCCGCTATACGCGTTGAAGCCGCCGTCTATCGGCAGAACCACGCCCGTAATAAAGCTTGCGTTCTCCTCGCTGAGAAGAAGCTTGACCGCGCCGTACAGCTCTTCAATCTCGCCGAATCTGTTCATAGGCGTTGCCGCAAGAATTTTGCCCGTACGCGCCGTTGGCGTTCCGTCGGCATTAAAGAGCAAACCTCTGTTTTGATTCGTCACGAAAAAGCCGGGGGCGATTGCGTTTACTCTGATTCCCGACGGAGCGAAATGCACCGCAAGCCATTCCGTAAAGTTGGAAACCGCCGCCTTTGCGCCGCTGTACGCGGGTATCTTTGTTAGGGGCGTAAACGCGTTCATAGACGAGATGTTGAGGATAGAACAGCCCTTCTTGCCGAGCATATCCTTTGCAAACACCTGCGTTGGCAGGAACGTACCGAGGAAATTGAGGTCGAACACAAATTTTACGCCGCTTTCGTCAAGCGCGAAGAAATCTTTGTCGTACGACTCGCCGACCTTGCAATACTCATTCGAGGTCGTAGCTCTTGGATTGTTTCCGCCCGCTCCGTTTATGAGGATATCGCAAGTTCCAAAGTCCTTTTCGATTAGGTTACGCACATCTTGCAAGGACTGCTTTTCAAGCACGTTTGCCTTATACGCCTTTGCAACGCCGCCGCTTACTACAATCTCTTCCGCGACTTTGCCTGCCGCTTCCTCGTTTATATCGAGCAAAGCAATCTTTGCGCCGCTACTTGCAAGCTCGTTTGCGATACCGCCGCAAATCACGCCGCCCGCGCCAGTTATTACGACCACTTTATTTTTCAAGTCCAAATCAAATTTTGCCATATTTACCTCGTATATCGTTTATATATTTTTATATATCATTATCAATAAATTATATAATCGTTATTTCACAGCCAACCGTCAGTTTACAGCAAATAATGCCTAAACAGTCAACAGTTACTTCGACAGTCTTTCCACGGTTTCAAACACGCCGTTCAAGTAGCTTGCACCAAGCGCGCGGTCGTAGAGTCCGTAGCCGGGCTTGCCCGTTTCTCCCCAAATCATTCTGCCGTGGTCAGGGCGCACGTAGCCGTCAAAGCCGTTATCAACGAGTGCCTTAACGATGCCTATAATATCCATTGAGCCGTAGTTCTGGTCGTGCGCGGTTTCCTCAAAGCCGCCGTCTACAAGCTTGATATTGCGGATGTGCATAAAGTGTATCCTGCCCATAGCGGTGTACTTGGCAACCATTTTCACAAGGTCGTTATTCTTGTCCGCGCCCAGCGAGCCTACGCAGAAGGTAAGACCGTTATAGGGGCTGTCCACAAGCTTCAAGAATCTGTCGATATTCTTCTCGTTTGTGATTATGCGCGGCAGTCCGAAGATTGGCCACGGCGGGTCGTCGGGGTGTATCGCCATCTTGACGTCACACTCCTCCGCAACGGGAATGATTGCTTCAAGGAAGTATTTGAGATTTTCAAACAGCTTTTCCTCATCAACGGCCTCATACTGCTCAAAGAGGTGCTTCAAGTCCTCTTTCTTATAACTGCTATCCCAACCGGGAAGAGAAAGCTCACCGTTCAGCGGATTCATCGCTTCAAGCTGATTCTCATAGTAAACGAGGGAATTTGAGCCGTCCGCCGCAACCTTGTCGAGTTGAGTTCTCGTCCAGTCGAATACGGGCATAAAGTTGTAGCAAATGCACTTCACTCCCGCCCTTCCAAGACGGCGGATATTCTCCTTGTACGCCTCGATATACTTGTCGCGCGTAGGCAGTCCGAGCTTTATGTCCTCGTGAACGGGAACGCTCTCGATGACCTCAAACTTCAAGCCGCTCTCTTCCGTCACTTGTTTAAGGCGTGCGATACTTTCCTCGCTCCACACCTCGCCGACGGAAACGTCGTAGACCGCGGTCACCACGCTGTACATATTTGGTATCTGTCTTATCTTGTCGAGCGTTATAGCGTCGCTCTCACCGTACCAACGGAAAGTCAGTTTCATAGATTTCCCCCAAAGAAGTTTTTAGCATTGTAATATGCAATATTTTTTGCAAGCATAATCAAGTTGGAATCGTTCGGATATTCGCCCGCTTCCACCCACTTTGCAAGCACCGAGCAAAGTATGCGCCTAAAATAGTCGTGGCGTGCGTATGATACGAAGCTACGGCTGTCGGTGAGCATTCCGTTGAAGAGTCCCAAGCCCGACGTATTTGCAAAGATTTGAAGCTGTTCCTTGATTCCGTCCCTATGGTCCATAAACCACCACGCCGCGCCGAGCTGCATTTTGCCCTTAACCTCTCCCGCGAAGTCGCCAATCATTGTCGCAAGCGTATAATAGGAATTTGGATTGAGCGTATATACGATTGTTTTAGGCAGTCCGCATTTCTTTTCAACGCTGTCGAAGAGCTTGCCCGCCGCAACTATGTCAAGAGTGTTGCCTACGCTGTCTATGCCGCAGTCCGCGCCGATACTTTCAAATCTCTTCGTATTCTGATTGCGAACGACTCCCGTATGTATCTGTAAAACTATATTCTTTTTTGAGAACAGCTCCATAAGCGAGCGAATGACGTACAGTCTATATTTGTCCGCGTCCGTACTCGCTATCGTATGTCCGCTAAGCGTCGCCCAAAGACAAGCGTTTGCAGTAGCCTTGTCGCATTCGGTATTCGGGAAATTCTCAAATGAAATATCCGCCGCCGTGCAACCGTTATCGATGAAATAGTCAAGCCTGATTTCAACCGCGTGCATAAGCGTATCGATATCAACAATCTCCACGTCCGCAGAATGTCCAAGCTCTTTTACGTACTGCGCAAATCCGTTTAAGGCTATGTTTATCACCCTGTCGGGTCTAAAACACGGACGAACGCAAAATCTCTTTTCTTCGCCCGCAAGCAACGTATGATATTTCAAGTCCGACGTCGGGTCGTCCGTCGTGACGACGGTGTCAACTCCCGAGCAAGCGATAAGCTCTCTTGCAGAAAACCTTCCGCTTTCCATAAGCTTACAGGTTTTGTCCCATACTTCCTGCGCCGTATCTAAGCTCAACGGAGTTGTTATGCCAAAATATTTTTTAAGCTCCAAATGCGCCCAGTGATATACGGGATTGCCAATGAATGACGGAAGCGCGGACGCAAAAGCGAAGAACTTATCGTGATAGTTCGCATTGCCCGTAACGAGTCTTTCGGGAATGCCGAAATTGCGCATAACGCGCCACTTATAGTGGTCGGCTTCAAGCCAAAGCTCGCCGATATTTTTATAAACTCTGTTCTCGTAAATTTCCTGAGGACTCAAATGACAGTGATAATCAAAAATCGGCAGGTCCTTTATTTCCTTATAAAGCTCGACCGCCTTATCAGAGTCAAGAAAAATATTGTCAGACAAAAATTCCGTCATAATATCCCCTTTATGTTCTAATTATATATAAACATTATATAATGCAA
>CAMWIB010000017.1 GCA_947174215.1 uncultured Clostridia bacterium | reverse complement strand
ACCTCACCGCGCATATAAACCTTGCCAATGGTGAAGTTCCCGTAATTTTCGTCCTTGACCATATCCAAGATAACACACAGGTTGTTCTTGCCGCTGTATATAGCAGTAGAGCCGTCGGTATACCACTCAATATACTTCTTCGCGCCAAACTTAACTTCGTCCTCGTATGTATTCTGCTTGGCATTGAGCGTGAACTTCTGCCCATTGTAGCCCTCTATGCCGTTCACGGTAATCGTGAGATAGGCGTCGGGCATATTGAGACCGTACAGCTCCTTGATGCGGTCAACGTCCGCCTGCTTCATCGTACCCTGTGCAACTGCGGAGGAATATTTTTGGTCGATATAGTCATTAGGCATCATTCGGGCAAGCCCGTAGATTATGACCGAAACACCCAACAATATTATCACCGCGAGCAACAGTCGTTTGATGATGTACTTCAATGTTTCCATATTGTGTCCTGCCTTTTGTCTGTCAAAGCCAACAGACGTTTGCACTGAGCGCGCCTTACGGCACGCAATTTGTTTTTCTTATAAAAAGCCGAAATTATTGTGCCGTCTACGCGCAATTTGTGCCAAGACTCACAATAAATGCTTGCTCTGCCTTACAAATTATGCAAGGACTCGCAATTTTCCCATCATATTACGGCTTTATGGTTGCCGATTACGGCAATTTTTTTTATTCCGCCGTGCGCCGAAGCGCACGGCGAAATCTTTCTACGCTCTATGGCGTAATTTCTTATAGATAGTTAATCTCCCAGATGCGTGCGAGCAAGCCGCTATACGGCGAGCAGTCATCCTTTGACGGCAACGTCTTGGGGTCCAACAAGTTGGGTTGATATGCCGACATATCGTTACGCTGATAGGTCGGGAACTCAACTGCAAGCTCCATAATCAAATCAAGCGCACCTGCGTAAATTTCTTTACGCTTATCTTGGTCGGTAGTGGCTCTACCCAAATCAATACGTTTACTCAGTTCTTGAACAATAAGAAGTTCATCACCCCAAGCTTCGTCACTTGTCATACCAAGAATCTGCGGATAACCCCAGTTCTTGACAGAGCCTGCCTGAGAATCCTTGTGGTATACCTGATACATATCGGGGTCAATCGTGCTTGACCAAGCCGCCGCCCAAACAGCGAGCTTACCGTTACTCAAATCGCTGAGCGCCTGTGGCGAGGTGACAACTTGCACGCCGAAGCCGTGGTCGTTTAGATACTGCATCGCACCAAGGAACATTGCGTATGCGGGGTGGTCTGTTGAACCGCCTGCGATGGTGAACTTATAGTCAAGCCTATCTCTGCCGAAACCTTCGATGTTCTTTTCATAAACGTTGCCGCTACCGCGCTTATAGCCCAAGCCTTCAAGTATCTGTTCAATCGTTTGACCGTTATAGCTGTTGCTTTTATTAAATCTATACTCGAAACCATTTTCTGAAGTGTAGTCGCCAGCAGCCTTCGGATATGCCCAACTCGTCTTGGAGATAGGACGCTTAATGACCTCTGCAAGACCGCCATAGTAATAGTCGTTAACAATAAGCTCAGTGTTCATTACGCTCATGATGATACGGCGGACTGCAATCTCAGGCACGTATCTTGGGTTGATACCCACGTAGCCGTAACCGTTTGTCTTAATCTCTACGTGGTTGATACCCGCTCCGTTGAGAACGTCAATGTTTGCCTGTGTGGCGGATGGGTCACCGTAGTCGAGATTGTTTGTCGTAAGATAGTTTACAATCTGGTCTGCGTCAACAACCTTAAATCTGACATACTTAATCTTTGCATTTTCAAGTTCTGCGCCAACGGTGTGGAAGTACGGATTGCGCGCGTAGTTTATAAAGTTGTTGTTGTTTCGGAATTCGCTTGCCGTTACGCGACCGTCATCCCTACCGTTTTCATTTGAAGCCATGTACGGGCCGCCGCCAACGGGAACGCCGTTTTTGCTTTCAGGCTTTACCACTTCAAGCATGAAGTCGTTGCTACCAAATTCCAGACCGAAATGGGACATACGGTAAGTGGTGTTTTTATCTTTGTCATAAGCCGCTTCCCACGCCGCGAAATCGTCCTCCATATCCTTGATGTAGTTCTTACCACTCCAGTTTGTCGTGGAATAGTAGTACATAGGCGCAACAGTGAATGCAAAGTTGTAGATTGCCTTCGGGTCGACGTCGTTGATATCGATGCGAAGTACGTAGTGGGTCGAACCAAGCGCCTCTCCATGGAAGTTGTTGGTCTTGCCCACCTTGATGCCTTCGATGTTGGGCTGAACTCTTTCAGCATTCTTGTAATACAAACTCTTTTGCTCAGCAGTGAATTGTTCGAGCGCGGTTGAGGCTGAACCCCAGTAGCGTGAAACCATTTCATATTGGTTTGCATTTGTGCCGGGAATGATTTGTGTAAGTACTGCCGTACGCTCGGTAGCAGTCAATTCAAACTTGTCAACCTTTCTTGTGACGATACTCTTGTTTGCCTCATTATCAAGGAAGCCGGGGAAGTAGCTACTGAAAACAGTATTTATACAATACTCCTTAATTGCAGCTTCGAGTTTGCTTGGGTCGGACTCGTTGAGAGTGACCTTAAAGGTTTCATCATCAATGGTTGCAAGACCCTTGCCAACAAGCCACTGCTCCGCCATTGTGTAGAGAATTTCCTCTCTTGCTTCTTCATCAATGATATAATTACCCTTGCTGTTTTCCGCGAAGTTTTCTTCCTTATCTTTTTTAATCAACTGAGAATATCCGCCGTCGTTGAGGAAGAAGATAACCCACTTATCCTTGATACCATCAAACTTTTGGTCTTTGAGAGGCAAGTTCGCAGTTGCGGAAGTGACGTTACCCCATTCCTTATAATCTTCTACGTTGATTGCATTCCAGTCGCTTTCAAGCTCGCTCATGAACAGTCTTGCAATCGTAACAAAGTCAGATGAAATCTGAGTTGTATTCGGATTAGCGGGAAGCGAAGGCTTCTTGTCTGCGGCAATACCCTTTCCGTAATACTGAACGTACTCGATTGCGTCGTTGATTCTAAGAGCCGCCTCCTGAATGAAGCCCGCTTCAAAATCAGAGCTATCACCGACCTCATCGTCGCTCGCCTTCTGCAATCTGTATTTATTCAAACCGACAATATCCGTTGAATAAATCGTTGCAGAACCCGTATATGCAGGGTCAAGATAAACGTAGAGGTTGAACAGCACGTCCTTTATCGTAAGGTCGGAGCCGTTTGACCACTTGATTCCGTTCTTAATAAGGAACTCATACGTAGTAGTCACAACATTGCCGTCATCATCCTTATTTTCATTTTTCCAATAAGACTTTGTGACGGTCGGCTCTTTTTCACCGTAGACGATATTTCCTTCCTTATCGGTGCTAAGCATAGATATCTGCGTCAAGCTGATAACGCTGCTGTCGTCTGCCGAAGATGAGTAGAACGGATTGAATACTCCGTCAGGAGTGTTTATACTCATCGAGAATGCGCGTGATTCTGGGTCGTTCTTTTGCTTGTTCTTGTTGCAAGCAACAAGTGACGTTGCAAGCAAGCAAAGCGCCATTACGGCAATCAACAAAACAGAAAAACGCTTAATACTTTTCTTCATTGCTCTCTCCTTCTCTCAATAATGAGAATTTTTTATAATCACCGACCGCGAATCATTTCGCAGTCCATAATATCCTTCTTATTCCTCGCCCTCGTCAACGCCGCTTGGAATAACCGTCACCGTAACGTCAATCAATTCATACTTGACGTCTTGCTCTCTCGTGGAGTCCTGAGTTATCCAATTGCTTCCGCGGACGCCGTTGTTGTAATCGTGATAGGTAAGCGTGGAGTTTGCAATAGTTACGTTTTCAACTCTTGCGCCCTCATCCGCCTTCCATGCGAACAAGCCAACATACAAGCCAATCGCAGTCAGCGAAGCGTTTACGTCATACGTAATAGTCACGTTCTCAAATGTTACATCGTGTATATACGCGTTCTTGCCAAGTGTACCAAAAATACCCGCGTGGTTTGTTTTGCTATTTTGCGCCGCAACAAAATTACGCGTGATATTCTTTACGACGTGACCATTGCCGTCAAACTCCAAGTTGAAATTTCCGAGTGTCCACAATTCTTTCGTCTTCAAAGAACCATCGAAATCTTTAAGGTCAATATCTTCGGCAAGGTGAATATTTCTGCTTCCTGACTTCATTTGAGCAACAAGCTCCGCCGCAGTGAGAATTACCGCCCAGCTTCCCTGCTTCATTTCGACGTAAACGGTATCATTCTCCTCTCCAAAGACGTAAGGCCATTCATATTCTTCCTTCTTTTCTGCGTCCTTGTAGTATTTGCGGAGGAAGGAATATCCTGTTTTCACAGGCGCGTCAATTCCGTCCTCGGGCTTATTGAACTTCGTCTTAGGCGCACGCTGCCACGTCCTTACCGTTTCACCGGTTGCGATGTCAACGCCAATGAGCTTCGCCATCACCTTCAACTCTGCATAGAGCGTGACGTCTTCCGTCACTCTGTCCGTTTCAAAAACCCATTCCTTATCAAGAATTACACGAGTGTCATCAATGTACTTCACGTCGTTAATATCTTCTTCGGTGATAATCTCTTTTCCCTCGGTACCCAACTCCAAATCGTACTCATATCTTTTCACAGCGCCATAGCGGTCCGTCTTTTCAACAAAGATACGACCTGCCTCGTCCTGTTTGACAAGATTGCCATCTTCGTCGGTTTTAGGAAGATACCAACCAGCAACGTAATAGTTGTCAAATTTCTCTTCGTTAAACTTATCATTGTAGCCGGGACGGATACTGATAAGCGAGTTCTCGTCAACACCAAGCGTCTGCTCGGGCTTCATATTGTTTTTACCAACCAGATAACCGTCGTTATATTTGAAAATAACGGTATGGTCAAACTGTACGGTATTGCCAGTATCGTTGTTACAAGCCGTAAGCACCGTTCCAAACAAAAGAACGGTAATCGCGCAAAGAAGTATCTTCAAAAACGATTTTTTCAATGATGTTTTTTTCAATCTCATCACCTTTACCTTGACGCGACAGGCGCGTCTAATATTGTCTTAGCCTTTTGGAGTAAAAGCTACTCCAAAAGGCTTGTGTTTGTTTTATTCCTCGTCGCTCGTCGCGCCGTCTGAAAACTCTTCGTCCGAAAGCTCTTCGGTCTTTTCCTCGTCAGCGGATTCCTCATCGCTCACGAGATTATAATCGCCCTCGTATCTCTCGTCGTTTGAAGGCTCATCATTGCTTGCAAACTCATCGCTGTCAGAAAAACCGTTGCTTTCAGACTCTTCATTTGCGAATTCGTTATTGCCTTCAAACTCCGTATCATTTGATACTTCGTCGTTATAGCTACCAAATCCGTCATTACCGTCGTTGCCGTTGTTGTCGTCATTGTCGTCATTGTTGCCGCCCTTCTTTTTCTTCTTCAAAAGAAGCACTGCAACGACTGCGCCGACAGCCAAGCAAACTACAACAGGTATTACGACCGCTATTGCGATAACCGCAGACTTATCAAGACCGTCACCATTGCCTTCGTTATGAACCGGGTCTGGATTCGGCGTATCCACTTCGGGCTGGTTCACCATAACGATGATATCCGTACTGATTTTATCTGCGCCGTCCGTATATGTTATTGTAACCGTAATACTTCCATAAGTCAACTTGTCATATTTCAGCACGCTCGGGGTTGCGGTGTATCTGCTGTCGCCGCCCAGCTCAACCTCGGAGCCATCGGTGTAGATGACTTTCATCTGCATACCCGTCGGGTCGAAGGTTTCGCCGTCTTCATATCTGGACTTCGTCGGAGCCTTTATGACAACCATTGATTTTAGACCAACGTGTTCACCAAGCTGTTCCTTCTTCTCACGCAAAGCCTTTTCTACTGCGAGAAGGGTTGAATAGCTCTCTGCGGCGAGTTCAAGCTGGTCTGCGCCCGCAACGAGGTTGTACGCCGTACGTGCCGCCGCCGCAAGTTCGCCAACGCCGCCCTTCGCCTTGATTTGGTCGAGGCTCTTTATAGCCTTGATTTCATCAACACTCGGCAATTTTGCAACAGCTTCAATGGCCTTGTGCGTATTGTCGTCAGCCATATTATTTTCGGTCTTGTTGATTGTGCCGAAGAAGTACGTCCATACGCCGTCATAGCCCTTACCGTTCTTTGGTATGGTTGCCGTAAGTCCGAAGTCCTCAACATCTCCGTACTCTACAAACGCCGCATAGTACAAGAAGTTTGAATAGAAGTCCGTTATCGCTATCCCTACATTGAAGTCGTAGTAGTCGGCAAGCAAAGTCGGAGCTTGTACGCTGTTGAAGATATAGTTCGTAATATTGCTATCGAAGAATGCCGCAGTGCCTATCGTCTTAACGGTGTACGGCAATTCGACCGTTTCAAGATTCATCGCACCTTGGAACGCTCTGTCGCGTATCAATACCGTTCCACTTACAATCGTGTAGGATTCGCCTTCCTTATTAGCAGGATACTGTTCAAGAATCAAGCCGTTGGTTGCATATGAGTACAGCACGCCGTCGATTGACGTATAGACCGTATTTTTGTCATCAACCTCTATCTTAGTAAGCGTCACAATAGAACAGAATGCGCCTGCGCCGTATGCACGTTCAAGACTGTCCCTGATATTTTCGGGATGTCCCTTTTCATCTTCCGTATCTCTTGGCACCTCGTATATGCGTTCGAGTGAAGCGGGCAATCTTACCGTTTTAAGGTTCGTGAGTGCAAACGCCAGTTCGCCGATAACCTTTGCAACCTTGAAAGTCGCGGAAGTAAGCGTTTCTGTTTTATAGAATGCACCGTAATCTATAAACTCCGCATTGTCAAGTTCAACCGATTCAAGCTGAGTCTGAGCAAATGCCGCCTCACCGATTTCCTTGATGTTTGACAAATCAGCTTTTTTAAGACCCGAACCGAAGAACGCATACGGATAGACAAGTTCAACGCCTTTAAGGTTGATAGTCGTAAGTCCGGTACGATTGTAGAACGCACCATCTTGAATCTCCGTAACGGTGTTCGGAATCTCGACCGTTATCGCGGTAGCAAGTGCGTTTCCGGAATAGAACGCCATAGGTCCTATCACCGTCGTACCCTCTGCAAACTTGACGTTTGTAATACCGGTGGAGAGATAGAATACGTGGTCCGCCATCACGGTGATTGCACCGAGGCTTACCGTTTTGAGGTCTTCAATACCTGCAAACGCGTACGCTCCGATACCCTCCAAGTCAGGTAGATTTACTTCTGTAAGTTTGCTCTCTGCAAACGCATACGCTCCGACAATCACCAATTTTTCAGAAGGCAACGTCTTAATTCCACTGTTATCAAATGCGCTTATTCCAACCATAAGTGCGTTTGGAATACTAACAGCCGTGAGAAGCTTACAGCCTCTGAACGCGTATGAATCGATGAGCATAACCTTTTCAAAGCCGTCGCCTGCGCTTACCTCTTTAAGGCTTCTGCACTCATAGAACAGACCTTCGGGGATTGCGGTCAAACCGCTCGGAAGCGTGAGTTTTTCCACAGAGCTTTCTGCAAAAGCGTATGTGCCAACGCTTTCCAGCTCACTCAAATCAACGACCTTAATGTTGGATACGCCTGCGTACGCCGCGTCACCGATTGCCGTCACCGTGGAAAGCAACTCGAACTCCTCGTGTGCAAACGGCACCGAAACGAGCGTCTTCTTGTCCGCGCTGTACAGCACTCCGTCAACAACACTGTAATAGTTTGATGTGCCGCTGGCAAGCGCATATTCCTTGAACTGCGTGCAACCGCTATACGGCGTGCCGTTGACTATATTGAGCTTCGTGTTTTGCGAAAGCTCGACAGTCGTGAGCTTTGCACACTTATCAAACGACTTTTCGTCAACGGTGATATTTCCGTCCGGCAAGGTTACCGTCTTAATGCTCGTACCCTTGAATGCACCCATGTTGATTGTGCGCAGGTTACCGCTGAACTTGACGTTTTCAAGTGCAGTACAGCCGTTGAACGCATACTGCGCTACGCTTTCACCCTTGAAATCGAAGTATTCGCCGAGATTGCCGTTGTCCGTACCGACGAGTGAAGTACAGCCGTCAAACATATACGCACCGATTGCAGTAGCCGCGCTCGTTGCAACCGTTTTGAGGTTTGTACAGCCTCTGAATACGCCCGTACCTACGATACGAACCTCTGTCAAATCCATAAACGTGAGCGATTCACAGTTTTCAAACGCACCGTTGTGGAGAGTCGTAAGACGGCGCATTGAGTCAATCGGCTTGTACGAATCCTCTCCGTACGTTCCGCCATACATCGTTATCGTATCAAGCTTTATGCAGTTCTTAAACACGTTACCCGCAACCGTCAGCGTGCCGTAGTAATTGTCGCCAATCGAGTTGTTCTCCGAGTCAACGAACTGACCAAGTCTTACGGTTTTAAGATTTACGCAGTTTTCAAATGCGTTCTTCTGAATAGTCGTACACTTACCGGGGATTATAACCTCTTCAAGCTTTGTACAGCCCTTGAATGCGTTTTCGGGGATTTCCGTAAGCGTAGTCGGCAGTACGACCTTGGTTATCGTAGTATCGTTCTGGAAACACTCGTCATCAAGATACATGATGTTGAGGTTGTTCGGAATGACGACCTCGCCGCTTCCGTAGAAATCCATGAGCATATAGTTGCTTACTCTGAATTCGCTACCAACTATGATACGAACACTCTTCTTGACACGGCTATTCTCTTGCGAACAGACCTCGACGTTTGCCGTACCTCTTTGCAAGGTTGTGATATTTCCGTTTTGGTCAACCCTAACGACGTTTTCGTTTGAAGACTTCCAAGTGACGTTTGGCGGCAGGCTGTACCACGGAGATACGCTCCAAGTAAGCTGCATCGTCTGTCCCGGATTCAATTCAAGCACGGGCAAAACAGAATCAAGTGAAACTATGTCGCCGTGACCGCTTATTGCAGGATTGAACGTTATGCTCGTCGCAGACGGATACGTGCCGCCAGTGCTTCCCGAAGTGGAAACTCTTATTCTTGCATACACCTTACCAAACTCGTCACCGAGTGTGAGCGTAACCTCAGCCTTTGGATTGTAGGCGTAAATCTGATTGTCCTTTACCTTAACGAAGTTGTTTGCACCCGACCAGTTGAGAGTCTGAATGAGCGTATCAGCAGGATTAGTCGTCACGTTGAGATTGTAAAGCGTATACGGAGGCAATTTAAGCGTGTAATAATAATATGAATTACCAAACGCATCCTTGCTCGGAGTTTCATCTCTTACGAGGTTCTCATCCTCCGCAAAGCTTACCTCGTCGGGATAGTCCTTTGCGTTCGCGCCCATTCCGGGGTAGCCGAGGATAATCTTGTACGCAACGGAGTTCATTGCATAGTCTTCAATCTGAATGTACAGACCATCGTCGCTATCCTGACTTGCAACTCCCTTCTTTACATAATCCTCGTAATAGTCGGTTATCTCAAACGAAACGATGCTCGACTCACCCTTCTGTCCGTAAACAGGTACGGCGTATTCCGTAATCATACGGAATCTATCCTTCTTATTTGTGTTTGAATCGACGTAGAGCGGAAGGACATCCTGTACGTATTGATTATCCTTTACTACTACGTCCATATATATCTTATATTTAACTACCTTAGTTGTCGGGTCGGTATATGGAACGAAACGTATTTTGTACGACAGCATTTCAGGCGTTTCGTAGTCGATGGTGAAGGGGAACTCAAAAGTATCTCTTTCAACCGTCTTGCCCTCCGGCATTGCATAGTCAAGTCTACCCGTGAGCTTGACGTTATACGTTGAGTTGTTCAAAAGTCCCCCTTCAAGAGGCTTAATTTCAAACGGAATGAATGCGCCACGGTTTGAACCGCCTGCCGCATAGGACTTGTTGATATTCTCCTTAGTTTCTTTGAAGATAAGCTCACCCGTGCTTGCGTCTACGATTTCAACGTCCATTTCGCCCGCACCACGCAACAAGCCGCCGTACACCGCATAAAGCTCGTACACCGTATGGCCGTACGTGCCGTCGTCGAATGCGGAGATTGCAATCTTATCCCTTTCGGCATAAATGGTGACGTCCTCATCCTTCTGATTGTACAGATACTGTCCAAGAGGAAGAATATATTTGTCCTCATAATACATTCCGATTACTCTCGTATCGGCGGCACTCGCTTTCAGCTTGTCAGATTCCTTTTCGGCATTCTTGTCGCTTTCTGCAAGCTCATAGATGTCGTAGTCAAACAAGGGCGCGTCCGTCCAATCACCGTAGAACGCGAGGTAAGGAAGACCGAGCGTAACCTTGGTATCACCCGTTGCAACCATTGATACGAAGCCTTCGACGTACATACCGTTCTTGAAATTTGCGTCAAGATACTTTCTCGCTTCGCTACCAAGCGTTATCGAAACTTCAACCTGAGCCGTGCCATTCGCGGGAAGCGTGAGCATTCCCGTGTGTGCGACGCCGTTCACCTTGTACTCGATATTGCTCATATTGTTGAGCATGTACGCCTTTTCAGCAACGGTCTTTTCATCAGACGACATCGTTTCAGTCATAACGTAGACGGTAGGATTGTAGGTCTGCGCAATGCCCGTGACGTTGTGCATCGTAAAGCTGAACTTGTAAACGCCTACTTTGGCGCGGTCATCGTAAAGTTCTATCTTGGTTTTATCACGCACCTCGCCATTATCGTCATTGACGGTGATATAACCTTCTGCCTTAACGGCGTCAGCAATTCCCGCAAGACCTGCGCCCTGCTTTCTCGGAGAATAGGGATTGCCGCTGTCGTTGTTTGCAATCGTTGCGGTACTCATAAGCACCTGATTTACTCTTGCATTCAACTCCTTGCCGCTGAGGTCGTACTCGTTCTTCAAGTACTGGCGCAAGATTGCCACGGCACCCGCCATATTCGGCGCCGCCATCGAAGTACCGCTGTAAACGTCGTAGCCGCCTGCAACTGCGGAAGTAATTTCACCGCCGTGTGCGGTTATTTCAGGTTTAAGTTGCAAGTCGGGCATCGGTCCCCAGCTTGAGAAGTCCGACATAAACGGTCCTGCAACCTGATTTGAATTGATTGTGACGTAGCCGACTCTCGTTCTTCTATCGGCGTTGTCCACAAAAACTTTACCTGCGTCCATCGTAATAGAGCAAGTAGGAATCGGGTTCTCGACCTCGCCGAGCGACATTCTTATCGTACCCGAAACGTTGTTGTAAACGATACAGGCGTCCGCACCTGCGTCCATAGCCGCCTGAACCTTTTCTGCAAACGTATTTGTACCACGCTTGACAAGTGCGATAGTGCCGTCCGCTTCCACCGTCTTTCCGTTGACAGTGACTTTTTTGTCTGCAAGTCTACTCTTTATCGTGGAATTGTAGTCTGAATCCTGACCGACGCCAGTGATGACAACGTACTTGAACAGAACGTCCTCGCCCTTGTTCTTGCCCGCAAGCTTATAAAGCTGGTCTACGAAGTCAAAGGATACGCCGTATTCGTTGCTCGACTGAGTGATGAACGCAACTTGGTCCTCGTCACCGTTTGCCGTGATATAGTCCGCCTTCTGTCCGTTGATTGAAGCGACGGAAAGTGCCGCGGAGTACGTGGACGGAGAACCGACCGTACCGCTGTCGGGGTTGCTTGCAAGGTTCGTACCGTTGCCGCCGCCGAAGCCCGAGCTATAATCGTTGCTCGCCGCAACGACGAGGCTGATACCCGCTTCTTCAACCGCCTCGTAGATTCTGTTGATGTATGTTTTGCTCTTCTCGTCTGCGAAGCCTGCGGACGTACCCAAGCTCATGTTGATGACGTCAACGCCAAGGAGCGTGCAGTCCTCAATCGCGGCAAGAATATCGTACGTGTTTGCGCCGCCGATGCTCTCTCTGTCAAGGTTGTCGGTGAAGACCTTGCCGATTACGAGCTGTGCTTCGGGAGCAACGCCGATAAATTTCTCGTCGCCGCCGTTCTCCTTGTTGACGATGTAGTCACTGCTACCCGCAACTATACCCGCAACGTGTGTGCCGTGCGAGGAATAGGACGGATAAACGTCTGCGTCGTCGTCCGCATAGTCGTATGCAAAAGGAACCTTGTCGCTGTAATAGAAATCGTCAACCGTGCCTACTGCGTTAAGCTTGTCGGTAGCAACCACGCTTTGTACGTATTCCTTTGTCCAGCCGAGGTCATTCTCCGGAAGCTTAGCAAATGCTTCGTGGGTGTAATCGAGTCCCGTATCGAGAACTGCGACCACCATGCCCTCGCCTCTGTACGGCTTGCCGTTCTTATCTACGACGTTGGAGGAATCGTAGATACCCGTCGTATACACGTTTGCGTTGTTCACAACTGCGACCGTCGGGATTGCGTAGGACTCGGAATAATACACGTCAACAACGCCGTTCATTTTACGAATTGCGTTGTATGCTTCTGCGTTCACCTTGATTGCGACCGCGTTCGTAAGTGCGGAATAGGAATGCTTTAAGGTGTAATTGATACCGTGTCTGTCAAGCTTTGACAGGAATGATTGCTGTTCAGCCTGAATGTTTGCCTTCGCCTTCTTGCCCTCTACGCTGTTGCCGTACGCGGCAAAGTCGTTGTAGCGGTGGCTTGAATTAAACTTGTCATAAAGCGTATCGCCTTCAAGCTCAACGAATACCCAACGCTCATCGTCAAAAGAAGCGGTGTTTTTCTGAACAAGCTCGTGGTTAAGATACTGCTCACGAATGCTGTCAAAGTTCTTATCGACCTTCACAAACTTGCCGTCGCTTCCCGCCGCCATCGAGCCGACTGAATTAGACGCGCCGTTTGCGACAAGCATTTTGCCGCTGAGCGCTACGTTGAATATAGCGGTAAACACAAGCACTGCGATAAGCGCAAGTGATATTATGCCAAGTCTACTCTTCGTTTTAGACATCTACAACCTCCGCGTGGCACGCCGCACAGGCACAGCCACAGTCAATAAGTATAATGTGAATTTTATAGATATTTATATTTTTATCATATAAGATACATACTTGTCTTTGTATTTTACTACCATTCGCCATATTTGGCAAATGTTTTTTATATAAAAAATTTCTTTAAAAACCTTTAATATTTGCAATTTTATGCACAAAACCGCCGCGATTATGTATAAAACGCTACAAATCTTGCATAATTTTTTTGAAAAATTGCCAGATTTTGTAAGCACTGCCACTGTACAGTATAACAATATAAGTT
>CAMWIB010000016.1 GCA_947174215.1 uncultured Clostridia bacterium | reverse complement strand
TTCGTACACAGTCACGTCTAAGGTTGAGGAAACGGACAACTTCTTAGGACTTCCCGCAGTCAATACCCGCGTCGTGATAAACCCCGCGCTCAACGATTGGAAGGATAAATCCGTGTTGAAGAGCGTATGGTCCTTCGAGCGTCTGGATACGTTCAACATCGTCGTTCCCGAATCCTTGCGCGGCACGGTACGTTGTATAGTAAAGTCCGTTCCTTTGGACAGCAGTAAGGATTTGAACGAGTATCTCAACGAGAATGCTGACTCCTTCAAGGAGGGTACCCATTCGTTGAGCTTCGTCGTTGACGCTGACCCCAACGGCAACTACAACGGACTCGTGTACGACTGTCAAATCAATATTTCAAAGAAAGCGAATAACTGGGTTAGCGGCAAGGAACCCGTTGCTACGTACGACGATTGGACGGGTACTGTGAATACCTCTAACTTCAAGATTCCAGAGGCTCAGCATTTCAATGAGCTGTTGCGCTTCGATATTGATAAGGTCGTAGGTCCTGCGGACATTACGTCATCTCACAACCTTACAAAAGACGCATTTATCACAGAGCTTGGCAAGCTTGTCAACGGCACGTACAGAATTACGATGCGCGTTGGCGGAAACTGCGGTCATGCGAGCCACAATGACGACCCAATGAACGCAGAGATTACTCAATATAACGACAACTACGTTCACCTTGAAGGTACGACGCTCATAACCATTGCACCTTATAAGAATAGCTGGGTGAAAGACTTTGACAAGACGTCATGGACGTTTGGCGAAAGCGTAGCACTCACCGCACCTCAGGCGAAGTACGGTAACGACATCGTTACATATTCGCTAAGCGGAACTAACGCCGAAGGAACTGCCGTAAACAGCGGCGTAATAGTCAGCACTGATGAAAAGACGGCTTTCGAGGCGCTTACGGCATTCTTAGCGGATTGCAAGGCGGGTACGTATACGGTCACGGCAAACGTTGCGGCAACAAACGTATACGAGGCGCCTCCGACGGCTACGGTGCTTGTGGTAATCAGCGTTGCGGATAACGAGTGGAAGGATAGCCTCGTTGCAAACTCCACGATAATATGGATATACGGCTCTTCCGACAATCAGGAGATTGAATTCAAGCCTGCTCACGACGAAGGCAACAAGATGGTTATTCTTGTAAACAACAAGAAGTACACCGAGGACACCTTGCAGGAGTATCTTGAAACATTAGGCGTGAATACGTACGTGATTAGAGCGACCGTCCCCGCAAACGCAGAGTACAGCTCGTTGGAAAAGGTCATCACACTCGATATCAGAAAGTCGAACGCAAACGGTTGGAGAATTGACGATGACGGCAACGAATTGAAGCTCGAAATCTCCGAAAGCTGGACGTGGGATGATATCGTCAGAAATCCGAACGGCTGGGATACGGGTATCGTTGCTCCGGTACCCAAGTTCGGTGACAGCGTTAACGTGACAGTAAAGAAGGGCGCTAACGAGCAGTTCACCGTATTGCTTACCTACATAACGACAAACGGTGTGAAAACGGTCAATCCAAACGACGTCGATTTGCTCAAAGCAAGACTATGGACTCTGGACGTTGGCAATTACACTATTACGGCGCAGATTGTCGAAACCGACAACTACGTAGCTTATACACAGCCTGCCGTAGCGTTTGAAATTGAAAAAGCTACGAACACATGGAAGAGTACGAGTGACGCTCCGCACATCTCGGGTTGGGATTACAGCGGTTCTACCGCATATCCTGCTTCCGACCCCAAGTTCGGCAATAAGAACGACGTTGTATATTCTTACGCGCCTATCATTCTCCACGAAGGTGAAGAAAACGACGACGCTTGCAATAACGTTGGCGAGGTTACAGTCTGGGACAGCGCGTTGCCTATAAATGCTGGCAGATACTACGTGCGCGGCGTACTCGCAGGAACGAACAACTATAAAGAGCTTATCGGCTACGGCGCGTTCTCAATCAACGCGGGACAAAACGAGTGGATTGATATGCCGGGCGTTATCGCGTGGAACTGGAACGGCTACAATAGGAACGTGAACCAATTCAGCGCGTCTGCACGCAACGGAGGAAAGGTATCCTTCTCAATCCTCAAACAAGGCGAATCGCAGTCCGGCTACGTTTCGTTGGACGCAAGCGACTTCTTCGTATACGGCGGCGCACTTACTGCGGCACAGATTCAGTTGATACAAAAGCCGTTCGAGCTTGAAATCGGTTCTGACGGACAACCCACCAAAATGGTTTCTGCGGAGATTGCGGTAATTCTTAATGCGTTAAGACCGGGTACGTACAGACTGCGCGCAGTTGCGGCGTCTACCGAGAACTTCGACGCGAAAGAGGGTATCGTTCCCTTCGTCATCGGAAAGGCGGATAACGAGTGGAACGTGGACAACGCTTCGAATCCCATTGCGCCGAATATGCTTTCATACAACTATAATGGCTTTGTCGTGAGCGGCAACCGCGTAAGCTTTACGGCTGGTTCTTCTAAGTACGGCACGATAAACTATCAGGTGACTGACGGCTTGGGTGAGGTTGTCATTGCTACGACATCTAACACTACGTCGCTCATTTCAGCCTTGAAGGCGCTTGATGCTGACAACTATATTCTCAAAGCGTGGGTTCCTGCAAATGACAGCGACGCTTACAAGACATTCTACACGGAGTCCGCACCTTATTCGGTTCTGTTCAGCGTAAGCCGTATTGAGAACGGTTGGACTGAGGACGGCGCGCCGAATACTTCGGTGAGCGAGTTCTATATCGAATTGCACAAGAATGAATATGACTTCGAGAGTTGGTTTGGCAATCCGCAGACAATCTATAATGACGAGATAGTCTTCACCTTGCTCTATACCGACTTTACGACGGCAAAATCCGGTGAGTATTCATACGACGAGCTGTTTGAAGCAATCAAGGAACTGAAATCCGGCGACTATATCGTGCATATGGCGATTGCACAGTCAACCAACTATCTTGCTATGACTGCGGAAACGAGCGTATCAATCAGACGTAAGGCGAACAACTACACGCTGTCGAGCAGTCTTACAGGTCAATGGAAGAAGGAAGGCGACGTATACAAGACTACGCTTGACGAGTTGACCTTCACTGCCGACTATAAGGATAACGCAACGTTTACCGTCAGCAACGTAGCATATAAATCTTATGCGGAGCTTGAACAGGCAGTAAACGATAAGAAGTTCAACGCAGGTCCATATCAGCTTACGGTTACCGTAAAGGAAACCAACGAATACGAAGGCTTTACGCAAACCGTTCAGCTTGACATCGCTCAGGACGAAAACGAGTGGAAGAACGATTGGACGATAGAAGGAAGCCTGAACGCGTTCACGCTCAGCCAAACGACGGATATCGTATGGGCGTACGGCACCGAGATAAACTGGGTAGGCGCAAGACCGAAGTACGGCACGATTGTGTACGTTGACATCAGAAAGAAGGGTGCAAGCGAATCGTTCAGCTACACCGACGTCAACTATGCGGACGAGTCTGCGGCGCAAAGCTCTATCAACAATATCGGCAGAGTGTTAAGCGCGCTTGACGGTGGCGACTATATCATTACGGTCGTCGCTCCCGCAGACGTCAACTGGAAGCAAAAGTCGGATTCGATATCATTCACAGTAAAGAAGGCGACCAATGACTGGAAAGAGGACAAGGAACCCGCACTGTTAGACTCCACGCTCAACGAGCAGGGCGTTCCGACGTACGTATACGGCAAGCTTGCCGTCCGTCCGGAAGCTGAGGCGTTGCACGGAGTTCCCACGTACGTTTACTACGCTGAGGGAAGCACGACTCCTTTGAAGAGCGTTCCCGTCAACGCAGGTAAGTATAGGGTTGAGTTCGTGGTTAAAGAAACTGGCAACTACGCGGGCTTGTACGAGTCAATCGACTTCGTCATCGCAAAGGATAACGACGAATCATTCATCGTATCAAACGGTACCGTCGGTTGGATTTACGGTGAGTACGACCGTCTGACTCACGTGTTTACGGGTATTCCTAAGACGGGCGGCGCAGTGAGCTACGTGATTGTTGACAGTACCGGCAAAGAGGTTATAACGGGAATTATACTCGGCGACGTCAACGGCGTACATCACGGCGACTTCGATAAGGATACCTACGTCAACGTCGCTGACGCGGCGAAGGTAGGCGCGCTGCTCGCTGGCGATTATCGCTTGCAAATCAACGTCACCGAAACGCCTAACTACGAAGGTTTCAGCGCAAGCACGCCTTTCAAGGTATCACCCGCGCAAAATATCTGGACGGTTACGCCAAAGATTACGCCTTGGTCGCTCGGTATGTGGACGAAGGAAAGCAATATGCCTATCGCTAAGTCGAGATTCGGCAATCCCGTTGTCACAATCGTAAGTAAGAACAATAACGAAGTGTTCTTCTCCGCAATCTTCAACCGCGATAAGGACGATTACGATATCACTGTCAACCGCCTTGCAAACGCGCCCGCAGGTATGTACGTAATGACAGCAAAGGTAGGCATCGAGGCAGGCAAGTACACCAATCCTCTTGAAGAGATAATTCCGCTTGAAGTTTACAAGCGCGGCTCTATCGACGAGAAGAACTACTGGTACGATACCCCGGGTATCACTCCGTGGGAAGCAAATATCATAAGACTCGTCAACGAGCCTTACGGAACTCCGCTTCGTGGTCTGCCGTATTTTGAATTCTATCATTCAAAACGCGACGAGAATAACCAGATTGTAATTGACTGGGATAACCCCGTCGTGGAATGTGAGGATTCCATCCTCATTGAGAAGGGCGACTACAAGTATTATAAGGACTTCTATATGCCTATGGCTCCCGGCTATTACTATATGGTTGCCTGCGCAATCAACCTTGACGGTGACGGCAACGTAATCGCGGTGGATACGCTAATCGAGAAGCCGATACAGTTCCAGATTCAAAACCGTGCAAACAGCTTTAAGGACGAGCCTCGTATCGATACGTTGATGTTCCTCGGCGAGCGCGATTTCTGGGCGGCGCCTACGGCGGAAGCAATGTTGCTTGACAGTACGATAATATTCAAGTACAAGAACATCGTAACGGGCGAAGACTTGGGTACGGTTATGCCATCGCAGGAAGGTCGCTATCTCGTCACGGCGTACGCCTATGCGAAGTACAGCGAGATGATTGAAAAGAGCGTAGAGTTCCTCGTAGAGCTTTCCACAAACGCGTGGATTGACTATCCGATAATCGATGGCTGGACGGAGGAATTCGAACCGAATGCGCCGTTTGCAACCGCACAGTTCGGTACGGATAAGATTGTCTACACCTACGAGAATCTTGCTACCGGCGAAATCCTGACCGAAAGACCTACGGTGGAAGGTAGTTACAAGCTGATTGCAACCGTCGAGTTGGCAGGCTACAAGACATTGGTCGGCACCGAAACCTTTACGATAGGTCCTGCATTTGACACCGACTTGCTCATCGTAGATATCGTTCTCGCTACGGTATGTAGCGGCTTGACGATTTGGGTTATGTCAATCGCAATCAAGAAGCGTAAGCGTTTATAATGCAAACTTCTACATCTAACTTATAAAAAGGCTGTGGCATAAACATAGTTTCCATAGGGAATTTTAGGAAAGTTGCAGTTTATTATAGGATATTAGGCGTGGCGTGAAGCTACGCCTTTTCTATTTGTTTTTGCTTTGGGAAGAACTATACTTTTTGTAGTATAGTGAGATGTGGATACGATGAACGGCTTTTATTTACTTTTTGATACGCAAATGCTATAATAATCAAAAAGTTTTGTGGTCTACGTGCAATGGGTTTTCTGCGAGTTTTAAGTGAAAAGCAAATAGCGGCTTTGTGCAGTGATAGAAATATTGAACTGTTTAATCTTCTTAAAAAAGATATTATTGCAGGCGTAGTTTTCCCTGCTGTAAGAAACAATCAGATTTATTTCTATTATGAAGGCGGTTGCCTGTATAAGTTTGCAAACGGTAAATTTACGAGAGATGAAGCATTTGAAAAATACGATTGTGAAGTAGAAAACTTATTGCCCTATGAAGCGGCTAAAATGCAGGTAAAGAATAAATTCACAAATAAAAACGGTGACGATAAAGAACGCAGATTATTAAACTCTCTATATAGCTCTATGTTCGGAATAGACCGCCGATTTAACACTATTGTGCTTGATATTGAAGTTAATCTTAACGGTAATATAGCTCGCGGAAAGAAATGCGATTTAGTGCTTTATAATGTGCATCAAAGCTCGCTGATGTTTGTTGAAGGTAAGGTGTTTTTTGATAATCGAGTAAACGTTAAGCGCGGTAGTTTGCCGGAAGTAATTGAACAAGTCAACACATATTCGGCGGCTATTGAAGAACAGGCTCAAACAATAATCAACCAATATGCAAATCATATTAGAATAATTAACAATCTTTTCGGAACGAACTATTCAACACCTAAAAAGCTTATTCAGCCTGCAAAACTGCTCGTCTACGATACTCCATTGAAACTTACCGATAATAACCTTTTCAGCATTAAAACTATAACCGAAGCACTTGGAATAAATAATACGGTTTGGTTCAATCAAAATGAAAGGCCTATGGCAGACGAAATTTGGGACAGCTTATGCAAATAAAAATATATCGCGGAACTCATCAGATAGGCGGATGTATTACCGAAATTAAAACGGCAACCGCACGAATAATAATCGATATGGGCGAGAATTTACCATCCTCCGATTGTTCGGTTCAACAGCAACTTGAAATTGATGGCGTAACAAAAGGCACACCCGATTGTAATGCAGTGCTTATTACGCATTATCACGGCGACCACGTTGGAATGTTTGAAAATGTTTTGCCTAATCTTCCGATATATATGGGCAAAGTGGCAAAGCAAATTTACAGCGTTGTGCAAAACACGTTAAAAAACAAGTTGAATAAAGGTAATCCTGAAAGAGTAAATACTTTTAGAGAATTTGTTGTCGGCAAACCGCTTTATTTTGGTGACATTAAAGTAACGCCATATACGATAGACCATTCGGCTTTTGATGCGTACATGTTGCTTATAGAGTCGGAAGGTAAACGTATTTTACATACGGGTGATTTTCGTATGCACGGCGCAAAAGGAACTAAAATGCCTGCTGTATTCGAAAAGTATTGTAAAAACATAGATGTGCTTATTTTAGAAGGCACCATGCTTTCTCGTGCCGACGAAAGAGTTATATCCGAACACGAGCTTGGCATGCAAGCCTATAATCTGTTGTGTGAAAATAAATATGTATTCGCTCTTTGCAGTTCGACCAATATAGATACCATTGCCGAATTTTACAACGCCGCTATTAAAACTAAAAAGCCGTTTATAGTATGTGAAGAAGACTTCCAAAGTGAAATACTTAAAATCGTAACACAAAATACGATTTCGCCGTTTTACAAGTTTGACAGACAAAAGATTTATTCATATGGACACAATTTGCACAATTTCATGAAAGAGCGCGGTTTTTTCTTTTTGGGCAGAATAAATTATGTCACGCAAAAAGCTATTGAGGCATTCCCGAACAGTTTATTGATATATTCTATGTGGAGCGGCTATCTGGATAAATCCCATCCCGCATTTGACGAATATAAAAGCAACTTTGTAGATAGCGCACTCTGCAACGGTTGTCGTATGGTGCATTTGCATACGAGTGGACATGCAAGTGTTGAGGAAATTAAAAAAGTTTGTAGCATCACGAGCGCTAAGACAATTATACCCATTCATAGTGAAAATCCCGACAAGCTAAATGATATACGCATTGCGGGGAATATAGTAGTTTTACAAGATAATCAAAGTTTTATTGTGGGGTAATTTATAATTACATTAACAAGCTCTCGGAAAAACCCGAGAGCTTGTTGTATTTGAAAGAAAAGTTTTTCCTGTGGAAGTACACATAAAGCGACAGATTGCAAGCTTATTAAATTTACAGCTCACACAGCATAATGTATTCTTCCGTGTTTTCATCAACAATTTTGAATCCGACTTTCTTATACATTTTCACAGCGTAATTGGCTTTTTGAACGGCGAGCGAGGCGCGATTGAATCCGCGTCGTTTGAGTAGGGGCAGAATACTTCTCATCAAATCCGTGCCTATGCCGTTGCCGCGATATTCCTTGTAAAGTGAAATCGCAAGCGACGGTGTTTCGTCGTCAATATGTCCGTAATCGTTCATTATCCGCGCCCAAACAGCCCCGACAATTTTTCCGTCTACCTCTGCAACCATAGCAATATCACTATTACGCTTGCCGAAGTCTTTTACGTATACCTGCAACTCGTCGTTTTCAATTATGCTCATTGGCGGTGGAGCTACGCCCTTTGAAATGAATATTGCATTATACAAAAACTCATCTAACAGCGGATACTCGCTTGCTTGCATTTCTCTTATCAAGTATTCCATAGAGTAATTATAGCCCGTACTTGTTGCAAAAACAATATAAAAGTAAAATGTATAAGTAGATTGATATATGGATTATAGGCTAAGAGTGTTTCTTAAAGAGTTATAATTATGCGGCATTTTTATTGCACTTGATATCGTTTATCGGTATAATAGCGCTATGACAAAGCACTTTATGAAATTGAATTCAGAGCCGTTCTACAAAATTAAAAACGGCACAAAGATATACGAACTGCGCCTATACGATGAAAAGCGTAAGCAAATTCACGTTGGCGATGTTATTGAATTTACCGAACGTGACAGCTTGGAAAAATGTACTGTGCAAGTAATGGAATTATGCTTGTTTGAGAATTTCGTCGAACTTTATGCAAAGCTTCCGCTTGACAAGCTTGGATATTCCTTGGGCGAACTCGATAGCGCAAGCCCCGCCGATATGGAACAATACTATTCCAAAGAAGAACAAGCCAGTTGCGGAGTAGTTGCAATTAAGATTAAATTGATTAGATAGAGTATTCTAATATTTTGCTAATGGATATTACTTTTTAGCTGTGTTTATTGACGCTATTAGCAGTCTACGAATTGTACCGCAATTCGTTTTTAGCTCGACTGTTACTTCTGTTGGTAATAAATTAGTTCGTTCAAAGAGCTGTAACCAATATTCAGATTCGTAACATTCTTTCAACGCTATTTGTAGCTTGGAGATAAAATCAGCTTTACTGTGAGCATAATTGGCTTCATGAATATTCGCGCCTATTGAGGTAGACGAACGCTCTAACTGATTTATGAGTGAGTGGTGTCCCTTAATAGCTTCAAGTGTTCTTATAATTTTGACTGAAAAGTCGATTGATAAATCAATGAGTTTATTATCTCTCATAATGTCTCCAAGTAAACTTCTAAACGAATTGTAATTAAATACTATATACAGTTGTTAGAATGAAATGTCACACAAGGTGACGTGAAATATCTCTGATATGAAATACGACATATGTCGTATGAAATAAAATTCGCCAACATGTGCGAGGCACATTTCATATTCTGAAAGAATACTTCATAGCAACGCTATTTCACTCGCCGATAGGCGAATTTTATTGTAAAACCCGAAACAAAACGTTTCGGGTTTTACGTGTGGTGGAGACGACAAGGCTCGAACTTGTGACCTCCACGATGTCAACGTGGCGCTCTAACCAACTGGGCTACGCCTCCAAACATTGATTATATTACAATAAATTTTTAGAATTGGCAAGCACTTTTGTGCATTTTAGAAATAAATTGCATTGAGTATGGTATTGTGTTACAATATTGCTATGAAATTGGATAGGTTTGACGTAATTATTATTGGCGGAGGCGCGGCAGGGCTGTTTCTTACTTCGCAGTTGCCGCCTACGATTTCCGTTGCGATGATTGAGTGTGGAGAGCGAGTAGGCAAAAAATTGCTGGCTACGGGCAAT
Organism: uncultured Clostridia bacterium; assembly: GCA_947174215.1. Classification (GTDB taxonomy): domain Bacteria; phylum Bacillota; class Clostridia; order Christensenellales; family CAG-917; genus CAG-475. Next base: position 3,560 of record CAMWIB010000016.1, on the reverse strand, counting down.
GGAAAGTGTAATCTTACAAACCTTGACATAGCGCCTGAGCGCTACAATGAACCGAGCATAATAGAGAACTTTTTGAATAGATTCAGTGCAAAAGACGCGATTACCGCATTCCAGAAAATGGGGCTTATCACAAAGTCTATTGACGGCAGAGTTTATCCGTATAGCGAATGCGCTTCGTCCGTACTTGACGTTTTGCGCCGTGCTTGTGACAGGGATGGCGTGCAGATTTTTACTTCACACTTCGTAAATTCTGTTGAGAAAAAGGACGGACTTTTTAGCGTAAGTGGAACGTTCAGTCGCGTTGATAAATCAGGCAACTCTGAAAAGTCAGCCCGTTTTGATAAATCAAGTCGCGCGGGTAATGAGAAATTCAAATTCACTGCCGAGAACGTGGTGCTTGCAACAGGCTCGCCCGCTACGTTCGGCAAGGACAGCACAGGTCTTTATGCGGCGTTTGGTCACAGTGTAAGACAGATGGCTCCTTCGCTCGTGCCAATCAAGACGGACAAAGCGGCGATAAAGGGCTTGCAGGGCGTACGCGTAAAGGCTGGCGTTCGTTTGGGCGATAGCTATGAAGTAGGCGAGGTGCTTTTTAAGGATTTCGGCGTGAGCGGAATAGCGGCGTTCAACATATCGGGAGAACTTGCGCGCGGAAGGGCGAAAGTGGGCGACACTTTGACGATTGACTTTATGCCCGAGTACTCGCTTGCAGAGGTTGAAAAGCTGCTTTGTGAGCGCGATAACGGCTCAACCGTTTCCACGCTTCTTATGGGAACCTTCCACAGCAGAATTCAGGAAAGGATAATATGCGCGGCAGGGTGCGAGCCTACCGACAAGGCGGAGGGAAGGATAAGTGCGCTTGCAAAGGCGATAAAGAGCTATAAGCTCACGGTTGAGGGCTTGGGCGATGCGAGTCTTGCGCAGGTTATGTCAGGCGGGATGAACGTACGAGAGTTTGACGAGAATCTTATGTCAAAGAAGGTGGGCGGAGCGTATGCTATCGGCGAAGCGCTTGACATAGACGGCGAATGCGGCGGATATAATTTGCAGTGGGCGTGGAGCAGTGCAAAGGCGGTAGCGGTTGCTATTGCGAATAAGTGTAAGACTCAAAACTGTAAATGACATATGTAATTCAATAAGATATTGAGTCAATGGAATATAAATAGAATAAAGAAACTAAATAAAATTAAACAAATAAAACAATACAAATAAACAAATAAAAGTGAGGTTTATATGTTCAAAAACACAGCACAAACTACTGATTTTGTAAAGATTGAAATGGAAAACGGCGGTGTAATCGTCGTAGAGCTTAACGGTGAGGCGGCGCCTATATCTGTGCAGAATTTCAAAAAGCTTGTCGGTCAAGGCTTTTATGACGGACTCATCTTCCACCGCGTTATCTCCGGCTTTATGATTCAAGGCGGCGACCCGCAGGGTACCGGTATGGGCGGAAGCAAGGAAACGATAAAGGGCGAGTTCGCATTGAACGGCGTAAACAATCCCATTTCACACGAAAGAGGGGTTATCTCTATGGCGCGTAGCCAGTTCTATAATTCGGCTTCCTCGCAATTTTTCATCTGCCATGCGGACGCGAAATTCCTTGACGGACAGTATGCGGCGTTCGGAAAGGTTGTAGAGGGTATGGAAACGGTGGACGCGATTGCTATGGCTCCTACGGACAGAGGAGATAGACCGCTATCCATACAGCGTATGGCTAAGGTTTGCTTTGTGGAGAAAGTCTAAGTATTATACAGACAGTCTGCAATTTAAGTGAATTTGCGCAATTATTTGTAATATTTTATACGAAATGTCCATCAACGGATATGATTGAAACAAAGTCCGCCTCTGTCGATTTAATGACGGAGGCGGTATCTTAAAATAGGATAAATTTTTTGTATTCATTTTTCATTTCATATTTACAAAATTCGATTTGTAATATAAAATATACAAGTGTAGTTTTACTATAATATAGTTTTACTATAACAAATACTTTTAGGGGAATTGTGATGAAAAAGAAAATCGTTGGTATTATGCTTACGGTTGTGCTTGTTGCCACGTTCGCATTTGCGCTTGTCGCTTGCACCGATAACAACAACACGGATAAGCGTGACTATACCATTGTGTACGTGGGCGACAGTATTGCCGAAGCGTTGATTGGACCGTCGCCTCTTGGAGAGCGTGACAATTACGGCTATTACGCATTGGTCGGAAGGGTGAACGGGTTCAAATATTACAACCATTCCGTATCAGGACACCTTACGTCGGGCGGAATGATTGGCGCAGACAAGGACGGACTCTTGGAGATGTTGAAGCGCGACGACGAGAACGCCGTGCAGATGAAGACGCACTTGCAGGAAGCGGATATGATACACGTATCCATTCTTGGCAACAACTTGTTGCAATACAATCTCGGCTTGCTCATGTATGAGGTTGCAGACCCTCAGTTTGAAACCAAATACGCGCAGGGTACTACGCTTATCAACGCGCTCGAAGACGGAAGCCGCGACGAGCCTATGGTAAGAAAGTCGCTTGAAGACGGTAGCGAGGTTAAATTCGGTTTTCCGAACACCCGTCAGAATATCAGCGATATCGTTGCTCGCTTGCGTGAACTCAATCCCACTGCAAAGATTGTTTTCCAAAACGTATACAATCCCTTCTTTGAGGGTTCGAAGCATTTGACGGCAAATGCCCGTGCGGCGATTGCAAAGATAACCGACGACGGCAGATTCGGCGCAAAGGGTACGCCTATCAATACGATAGAGCAGTTGCGTAAACTCGCCGATTATCTTTTGACTCATCTCAACAATATACTTGACGAATATCTTGAAACGCATAAGGGTGCGTTCACTATTCTTAGCGCGCAAGCGGAGTTTGACAGAGTGACGAATCTTGACGTGAAGGACGGCAAGGTCGATTTGAGTAGCAATGGTCTTGGCGCCTCGTTGATATATCCCGACTGGACTCACCCCTCCAACTTCGGACACGCGGTGCTTGCGGGACTTACGCAGAATATGCTTGACGAGATGGGAATTTCTTCTCCCGACGCGGTTGCAAATTATAAGGCTATAAAGAAAGAACAGATAAACAGAATGTATTCGAAGGTCGACGGCTTTGATACGGCGGCGGCACTCAATGCAATTGATTCTGCCACGACGTTCTTTGACGTAACTATGGCATATTTCACTGCCATAAAAGACAAAACGCCCTTATACTAAGGAGGTACACCATGAAAAATGCAATGATTAAAAAAGTCGTGATAGTCGCGCTTATTGCCGTTATGGTGGGAGTCCTCACCTTGGGGCTTTGCGCTTGCAATAAGAATAGCAACACGAATACCAATGATACGCAAGATTGGTATCACTTTGACAAAAACGTACGTTTTGACCTCAACAAGTCGAGAACAAACGTAATGGATATGGATATCGGACCGATGGTTATAGTCGTTCTGTTCAACATAGCGTTTGACAATGAAAATACGTACATAGAGTTCAAACCGGACGGAAATATGCACTTCCAGCTCCAAACGCAGGCGGGCTTGTTTGGCGAGAAATTCAACTCGT